>CAYHMZ010000009.1:1518-11831 GCA_964357835.1 uncultured Candidatus Saccharibacteria bacterium | reverse complement strand
TCTGGTCAAGTTTTATGATCTCTCTGATTTTATGATTGAAATTTTCAACTGCTTTTTCATAAAAATCCTTGAATCTTCGGAGACCATATTTGTTTGCCAGAAATCAACATCAACGAGCGCCTGAAAAGGCATTGAGTGGCTGGAAAAAGTGGTGGCGGCCTCCACCCTCTCCTGCAGTATCATGTACCAGAAGGTTGACGAGAAGGCGATGATTCTTGCAAAAGACGGAGCTTCCCACACGTTATTAATGTAAAAAGGCACTGGCTGATACGAAGCATGCAGAGGATCGCGGGTAGTCAGATAAACATACGCCAGCCGTCCGAAATATTCCGGGAAAACGATCGTATCAATATCAAACGCTGATACTATCACGTGACTGTAGGGCACGCCCATCTCGTCAACGATCTCTCTTTTCGCGTGTTTTCCGGCCCAGGCGATATTCGCTCCTTTGCCCGCCAGCTCGCCCGTTATATCCGACGGATGCTGAACTATAAGTAATTTGAAAAATTCGTTTTGAAATCTCGCGTTAATTGAACGGGCGACTTCTTCATTGAACTCCCGGCCGGCCCTTTCTTCCTGAGTCAGAACGACTATCATTTTGCTCTTCGGATAATTGGCCCCGGCAAGTCCATTAAGAGCGGCGCCGATAACCTCCGTCCCTTCCTTGTAAGTCGGCAGGATGATCAGATGGAAAATTTCTTGCCATGATCCGATCACAGGCAAGCTGTATTCGGCGGGAGACAGCTGTTCCAACTTTTCAAGCCAATTAATTTTCATATTCCTGCGCACGTGTCCGAAGGCAACCCGGAAGTGCAGGGTCATATAGACCACTCTTATCAGCCAATAGACGTCAAAGACAATAATAAAGAGCGCGATGGCCACGGGCTGGGCAAAGGACAGAAAAAACACCAGAATCAACGTGGCCCACGATAAA
The DNA here is from genome assembly GCA_964357835.1 of uncultured Candidatus Saccharibacteria bacterium. Taxonomy (GTDB): domain Bacteria; phylum Patescibacteriota; class Minisyncoccia; order 2-02-FULL-40-12; family IGHO2-01-FULL-4-A; genus CAIUCV01. The sequence goes on along the minus strand of CAYHMZ010000009.1, from coordinate 10,897 downwards.
AACCCCGGCAATATCTCAAAAAGCCGGTAAAGTTTCCTTTCGCTTTTTTCTGCCAGGTCGGTATATTTGCCTATCCTCGTATAATAATGGCTGGTATCCAAATCCAAGGTGTTAAAAAAGGGCGCGCGCCCCACATTTATAATGACATACTAAGCGCTTAAAGACAAGGCGAAACGATATAATCCCTCGGCCATATCAATAACACCGGATTTGGCGCTTGTCTCGGTTTGGGCAAGCATAGCGAACGCGCGTTTCAGCTCATCCGAGTCAAATTTTTTGCACTGCTCGTAAGTTTTCTTCACAATATAGGGGTTTAAACCAGTTTTTTTGACTATATCGGCGTAAGGCACGGCGTTTTTTATGAGCGTTTTAATCCTCAAAAGGTTTCGGAATTGAAAGATAACCATAGAGAAAATATAATAAGGGTCGGTTCCCGATTCCAGATGACTGTGAAGCATGGTCAGGGCCCTGTACCTGTTTTTGCCGGCTATGGCGTCAATAACTTCAAAAATATTTAAATTCACATTGGGCCCCACAAGCATTTCTACGTCAGAAATATTTATAATCTCGTCTTTGGCCGATTTGTAATTTATCAGCTTGTCTATTTCTTGTTTTAATCTCCAAACGGCCGTAGGGTCTGAAAGTTTATCCCGGCCGGCGGGGTTTGTCGCATAAGAAACCAATTTTCTCAAAGCCGCCGGTTCAATTTTGCCGCCCCCCGCCTCCACCTCTTTTTTTATCCAGTTTTCCAACTGCTTCCCCTCCAGCGGTTCAAAAGATTTAATGATATTCGGTTTTACCGATAGGAGGCCGAAGAAATTTTTGTCTTTTTGCAAAAGCTCTTTTTCTTCCGCATTCTCGGCGCAAACCAGGATTCTCTGTTTATCTGCGCCCAATTCCCACTCCTTTATCAGAGCGGCTATGTCTTTTGCGGCTGCGAAAGCGTTTTTCAGCACGATCAATCGCTTTTCGTCAAAAAATGAAACCGTTTTGACCAGGTCGGTTAGCTTTTCCAATTGTTTGGGAGCATCGGAATTGAAATCAAGGATTGTAAAACTCATACCGCTGTTTTTCTTCCGGTATTCAGCAGCGATCTTGTCCAGATTTTGCTTGAGCCGGTAACTATCCCGGCCGTAGAGGAAAATTATCATGGCAAATGAGCGTCAATTTCTACCCAGATTGAACCGGGCGCGAAATCAATTTCTTTCCCGTCTTTATTGTAGAAAAACATCTTGGCATGGTCGTCTTTTTTCTCCCAGCTGCCGTTAATGACGATGCCATCCCTGTAAACTGCGGCGGAGCCGGAACCAACAGTTTTAACCCGGATATAATCTTTATTTACCGGCGAAGCCGATGTTTCTATTACCACTACGTTCTTGGTTTCAACCTGCTTATTGGTATTTTTGTCTATCTCCGGCTTACTGCTGCGAGATCGGAGATATGAATTTGCGTCTTTATTGTATTTCCATTCCACGCGGAAATTTTCGCTGAAGACCGAAGGCGGCTGGATTTCACCCCGGCTTTTTCTTTCTTTTTCGTGCGGGTAACTGCCTCCCCCGCCACTTAGTTTATAGCCGAGTTTTGAAGAAATTTCTCCAAGCAGAGTAAAATTAGTAAAGGAATTGTGGGGCCTTGGAATCCCCGCTTTTCTATAATAGTAAATCTCGTCGTATTTAAGCCCGTCAATGTTGTCTATTGCACCGTTGTTTAATTCTTCCAAAACTGTGTGCTCGCCGCCGAAGTGCGCGTAAATCGCGTCCAGTCCCAGCGCCAGTGGCACAAAATCAAGCCGCGATGAGCGCACGGAACCAATCTCTTCAGGCCTGCCGCATTGAAATACCGCCATCATCCGCGTGAAGCCGTTTTCCACCACCGGCATCTCAAAAACCATATCCGCTTCGCCGATCCCCGAAAGCGGTCTCGCTTCTTTATCCGATGAAACCATTACCGCAAGCGGCCGTGAGCCGGCGTTTTCGCATTCCTTGCCCGAGAGTGGGCTTATGTTTTTTTCTTTTTCCGGCCCGAGGACATTGAACTCGTTTTTATACAGAGCCAAAAAAATCCCGACCCCGACGATAACCGCAATTGCGCCGATCCAGATATATAATTTTTTCTTTGATATCCTAATCATTTTTTTGCCAGTTCTAGGACGGAATTAAGGGCAGAGGGCAACTCCACGATACTATCGCTACCGCTAAAATGACCCTTGCCTTGTTCTACGATTATTTTCGGATTAATCCTCTGTTCAAATAATTTTATATTCTCATCCATCGGCACAACCGGGTCGTCTTCGGAAAAAATACAGACGAAATTGTCAGTTTTTGCATTTACCTTCTTAAAATCAATCGGTGTTTCAATCCATGGTTTGCCGATAAGTTTTTCTTCCTCGGTTTCCAAATCGCTCAGAACAAACCAGGGAGCGACAAGAACGGCCCCGCCAACTTTTTTATTATTAAGGTTCTCCAGGTATCTCAATATGGTTTGACAGCCGATACTATGGCCAACAAAATATGTATTTTCGTCGAGTTGGCCGACTGTTTTGGCAAGAAACGAAACCCACTCTTTAATTTTAGGCTCTCCGGGATTAGGCATTGACGGGACAGAAACATCAAACCCTTTATTTTCCAATTCTTTTTTGATCCAAGGGAACCATCCTTCTTCAGGATAGCCGTCCCAGCCATGGATTATAAAGACCCTTTTCGTCATAATTTTGTCGGTTTGTTTGGGGGTAGGGCCTAAAGAGAGAAAAATAACAAATTAGCCCCGACCTATTAATTTATTAAACTCTTCTTCTGTTGCAGGTAGCGCTACGTTACCTTCTTTTAGGGCTTTTTCCAAGGGCGTGCCTGACCCTATTCTTTGTGAAATTGTTTTAATTTCGGCGATTGTTAGCTTTGACACAATTTTTCTTTCTGCAAGGGCTACCGCCTCACTGTCGTTTGGTTGTAATTTTTGCAGTATTCTAATTATTAGAATTAACCCTAATATAGCCCTAGCCAAAGTTTCTTCTTCAAGTGGTTTACCAAACATTAGCTTTCTGGCGGCTTCGTGAACAGTCGCATAAATATAGGGCATAAAATTAAACTCTCTTGAAACGTCAGCTTTAGGAAATGTCCTCTTGATATCATGATATAAAGTGGTGTGGATACTTCCAAAAGTAATTAATATTTGAAGCCGTTTTTTTAAGATCAATTCGGGGTAGGTCGCAAATAGTTCTCCCGCATTCTCTTTTAAGTTTTCAACAATAAACCTTTCTCGCCCAATAACATTTTTATTGACCAAGTCCTGAAGTATTTTTCTTAGATTTATCAGAGACTGTTCAAATTTGCCCCCTTCAAATTGTTTGGCCGCATCGTTTAATTTTCTAATGTCGGCTAGACTTTCTATGCTTTCTTTCGGCATATCAATAAACATTAATGGTTTTTTAGATCCAGCCAATGATCTAACCATCTCGTAAAAAAACCGACCCGCGCCAAAAATCTTTTTGGCTCCGTATTTTTCGTATTTACTTGTGAATTTATCTAAAAATTCTTCAAGAGTAACCTTGTTATCCGATAGTTTTCTTATTTCAATCCTGTCTTCTGCATCTAAACCAACAAACTCAGGGGCATAAACGTCGGCTTTCTCAAGAAGCTTTTCGAATTTTCTGATTTCTCTTCCCGACCCGTGCGTGGAAAGTAAAAACCTAAAGGAAAGTTCTGGCCATCGTTCCTGTTCAATTGTTTTTTCAGGTGGTTTTTCTTGCATGCATATAAGATAATTAGTTGCAGATATTTTTGCCGTAGTTATTCCTGATGTACCGGGCAGAAATGCGCTGACCGGCCGTTGAGCAATTGCCCGACTTGCGAAGTCGGACAATTAGGCGCGGTTCACTCTAACAATAAAGGTTTAATTTCTTCTAAATCTAGATTTTTAAGCCAATCCGCTGTTTCACTTAAATAGCTAGCAGATCCACCGAAGAGCTTTAACAAAAAGCTCCTTGAAGTAACGGAGGAAAAATTCCTTTCGCCCATATAATCGAGAAAGCTGCTCCACCTGTAGCTTTTTAGTAATCGTATAGATTTTTCGTAATTCTTAATCCTGCGCCTCCGCCATTCAGGAGCAAACATATCAAGAGGGTTTAGGTGGATATAATAAGGCAGATGAATAAAGTGGGCCTGTTCTCGCACCAAGATTGATTTATATCTTCCCTGAAATAAGGCCCCGCTTCTTTTATATTTCTCATTAAAGTATTTTGCGTACCCGATATTTAACTTCCTCATAAATTTTACTATGCCGTCTTTTACGCGCGGGGCTAATAGCAAGTGATAATGATTATCCATTAAACAGAAGGCTAAAATATCAACTAGCAATTTTCTCTTCCTATGCTTAATTGTCCGACTTGCGAAGTCGGACACGTTAGGCATATTTTTTGCGAAAATTCTTTGTGAGTTTTTGCCTGATGGCTCCCGATCGTTAAACTCAAAAAGGTCGTGAACGAAACGAAAACGATCCTGATCATCTAAGAATATAGTCCGTTTATCTACGCCCCTATTGAGGGTATGGTAAATTTCCATAAGCTGATTAAGATAAATCTTACTCCCGATTGTCCGACTTCGCAAGTCGGACAATTAATTAACGTTGGTGTACCGGGCAGAAATGTGCTGACCGGCCGTTGATTTTAATTTTTTTTATTATGCCTCCGTCCCGCTTCCGGCATTTCTCGCCAGTTAATTGATATGCCTTTTTTTTATTTTGATAACCTCCCCTTTTGCCTTCCAGCGTCCGGTAATCCTGCTCGCTGTCTCCCAATACGCCGATGGCTTTTTTAAGAACCAAACGGATATATTTATAAATTGCCGCCAGTTCCTTGCCGTTTAATTTCTCCACGCGTTTTAATGGGTAAATGCCCGCATACCATAGGATTTCGTCCGAATAAATATTGCCGATGCCGGAGATCACAAACTGATCCATCAGCACCTTTTTTGTTACTCCCCTTTTCTTGGCCAATAACTCCTTGAATTTTTTGAGGGTGAAATTTTTATCCAGCGGCTCTGGCCCCAATTTGCCGATATCGGTTTCCCTTTCAATCTTGTCAGTATCCGCCAAATAAACTTTTCCGAACCGCCTTAGATCGGAAAGACCAAGCATATAGCCATTATTCAGGTAAAGAATAAACCTGATAAATCTATTTTGAGGGTCAGATTTTATGGGGCCCTCCATAATCGCCACCGGCTTCTTATTTTCTACTTTCCACTTCCCGTACAGCAAGTGGCCGGAGATCTTCTGATGAATTATCAGGGTTTTGCCGCCGGACAAGTCAATTAATATATATTTCGCTCTCCTGTGGGCGCGCATTATCTTGCGCCCTTTTATTTCGCGCTTAAATTTATCCAGCGAGTGAGTTTTTATCATCTTCGGCCAATCCGTCCAAGCATCCGTAATTTTATGGCCCACAATCTTTTTATTTAATTGCCTGACTATGGTTTCAACTTCGGGTAATTCGGGCATTGATTCTAATATAACCCACTTTCTCTAAAATAAAAGCCCTTTCGGGCTATCTTAGATCTAGAGCTTTAATCGTCCGCTCCATTACTGCAATTACTTGTTGCGTGCGCAATCTGAACTCTTTTTTTTTATCAAGGCCGTTCAATTCCTTTTTGAGATATAGGCGATAAGCCGGATTGAACCGGTCGTTAACAACAAGTAACGGTCCGCCTACCATTCCCCAAGGGTAATGGTCTATGATATTGCCAGAACGGGTCGTCAACCATGAATGTCTCCATCCCCTTCTATAATAATAGCCGTCTACACATTTCACCGAAAAAAAATTCTCAAATGCTCTTCCCAGCATATGGCAGTCTACGACTTCGTTCTGACTACCTAACCTAATATCGGGCAGTGCCTCCATTACTTGGCCTATTTTACTAAAAATTTTAATGTCCTTTTGCGTAACAAATAGTAACGCATCCACTCTCATTTTGACCCTCCTTAAGGTTGGCCTAGGCCTGCTATCTCTTGCCAATTTTCACCATATTTTACATCTACAACTAAAGGGATGTCAAGCTGGTGCACGGATCCCATTATTTTTTTAAGTTCCGAAGCAATCGGGGCGACAAGTTTTTCTCTAACTTCACAAACCAATTCATCGTGGACCTGAAGGAGCATTTTGACTTCGTTTTCTTTAAGGTTTTCGTGGATAAAATCGTAAACCCCTATCATTGCCATTTTCATCAAGTCGGCGGCGGTGCCTTGAATGGGGTGGTTTATTGCCATGCGTTCCGCTTGCGCCTGAACCTGCGGGATCGTTGAATAAATATCCAGGATCTGGCGGCGGCGGCCGAATAACGTTTCAACATATCCGTTGCGGCGGGCCTCTTCTTTAGTTTTTTCCATGTATCTGGCCACACCCGAAAAATCATCCAGATATTTTGTTATAAATTCTCTCGCCCGCAGGCGGTCAACGCCTGCGGCCCGGGCAAAACCAACCGACCCCATGCCGTAAATTATACCGAAATTCAGAACTTTTGCCTGTCGCCGCATTTCTTTGGTTACTTTTTCCGGCGCGACCTCAAATATTTCGGCGGCGGTCCGGGTATGGATGTCTTCGCTGTTGCGGAAGGCTTCTATCATTTTTTTATCTTGGGCGACGTGGGCGACGATGCGAAGTTCAATTTGCGAATAATCCAGAGAGAGCAAATGACAACCCCTTTCGGCTACGAAGGCTTTGCGGAATTCCTGTCCCAGCTCCGTTCTTATCGGAATATTTTGCAAATTCGGGTCCTGGGAAGCAAGCCGCCCCGTGCCAGTACCGGTTTGGTTATATGTCGTGTGAAGTCGCCCGTCCGATTTGTCAACCAGAAGCGGGAACGGTTCTATGTACGTTGTTTTTAATTTTTGCAGTTCCCGGTATTGCAGTACCAAGTCAATTATCGGATGCTCATCCCTTAATTTTTCCAGTTCCGGAGCGGCCGTGGACATTGCCCCTCCGCCCGTGCGGCGCACTTTCCCCTTGATCTGCAGTTTGCTGAAAAGTATTTCTCCCAATTGCGAAGGCGAATTTATATTAAAGCTGGCGCCGGCAAGTTTATAAATTTTGCTTTCAAGCTTGGCGAGTTCCTTGTTGGTTGATGTAAGAAGTTTCTTCAGTATCTCGGTTTTTATCTTTATGCCATTAAGCTCCATTTCGGCCAATACCTTGATCAGGGGCATTTCAACATCTTCAAAGATTTTTATGAGGTCAGCCGATTTAATTTTTTCCCAGAGATGCTCTTTTAATTTCCAAAGGTAGGCCGGTTTTTTTAAGGGGTCCTCGCTCGGGGTTTCCTTGAATTCTAGATAATATACTTTATCAAAATCATATTCTCTAAGGTCGGGATTCAACAGATAGGCAGCGATTTTTGTGTCAAAAACCTTGTTTTTTATATGCTTGCCGCGGCTGATGAGGGATTTAAATAAGTCCTTGAGATCGTGGCCTATCAAAACTGCATCCGGACTGGTCAGTATATTTTTTTGGGTTTTCTTTTCGTCTGCGGTTACTACGTAAATGTTGTTTTTGTTCGGATCAAAATTAAGCTCCTCCATGTCGGGCGCTTCTTTCTCAAAAACCATGGCGCTTTGTTCCGGTAAACCGATTTCTTGTAATCTTTTCAGTAAGCTATTGAATCCCAGCTCCTTGAATATTGTTTCAATTTTTGATTGGTCCATATTTTTTCTCCAGTCGGCCTTTCCAAGCGAAAAATCCGTATCCAAGTCGGTTACGAGGGTTGAAAGCTGTTTGGAAAAATATGCCCTCTCTTTGTTCTCAAGTAATTTTCCCGCCAACTTCTCGCTTACCTCGCCTTTCACCTTTTGCCTTTTGCCTTTTGTCTTTTGCTTTTCCAAAGATTTGTATAGCCCGTCTAAACTGCCGAACTTCTGAATCAGATCCGCCGCCGTCTTTTCCCCTATTCCGGGAACCCCCGGAATGTTATCGGAGGGGTCACCCTTAAGGCCCCTGTAATCGTTTAATTGCCCCGGCTTGAGGCCGTACCTGGCCATGACGGCCCTTTCGTCGTATATGACGGTATCGTTCATCCCCTTCTTCAAGGTGAACACGACGACTTTTTCGCCCTCCACTAACTGGAGGGTATCCAGATCGCCTGTGGCGATGACAACCTGAACTCCGCCGGCCGGCGGATTGTTTTTAGTTTCAGTTGCAAGAGTGCCAATCAGATCATCGGCCTCATAGCCCTGCTTTTCATACACGGGCACGCCGAAAGCGCCAAGCATATCTTTGACGAGCGGTATTTGATTATACAATTCGTCGGGCGCGCGTTCGCGGTGGATCTTGTATTCGGCGAACTCTTTGTGCCTGAAAGTGGGGCCGGCGAGATCAAAAGCGGCGGCGATATAATCGGGCTTCAGGTCCTTGATGGTTTTCAAAAGTATTGATGAAAAACCGAAAACGGCATTGGTTACAATGCCCCGCGGCGAGGTAAGCGGCGGCAAGGCGTGGAACGCCCTGTGCACCAGCGCGTTACCATCAATTAAAATTAATTTTTTCATCCCGTACGAGATAGGAAATGCTCTTTGGGCATTCCCGTATCACATAAGTTAATCTCAATAATATTGGCGATCATGATTTTTTTAAAATAATAGATAAAATTATCTCGGCCATTTCGTTCGGGATTCATTTTTCGGTGATGGTGATTTTTCTGGCGTTTTTCTCTAGGTGGTCAATGTGAATCCTTGTTCGCTTTTGAGGAAGGATCGGCCGGACTCTTTCCGCCCACTCTATCAGGACAATGTTTTCCGGATTGGCGAAAATATCTTTTATGCCAAGAGAGATCAAATCGTGCCAATTCTTAAGGCGGAAGGCATCAATATGGATTAATAGTTTCCAGCCAGTAAAGCCCAGGGGGCCGCGTAGAGTGGCGTGGCCACCACGTGGCTTTACGCCACTGGCCTTTTCAGGGTTTCCAGTTCTCAGTTTATAGTGACGCATTAAGACAAATGTCGGGCTGGTGATTTTTTGTTTTATTTTTAATGCTTTGGCGAACCCCTGTATAAAGGTTGTTTTCCCTGCTCCTAATTCTCCTTCCAAAGCAAAAACACAGGCGTGTTTTTGCGGTTTTGATTTGACGATTTTCCGAGCTATATCAGCGGCTATTTTTTGGGTTTCCTTTGGGCTCTTTGTTTTGAAAATCATACAGCTTATCATATTGATTATTATTTTTGCTTTCAATATGGCCCCGTAAATCCTTTTGTTATTTAGTTTGGGGCCTGAAGTCTTCCGAGGTCTGGTGGGGGGGGGGGGGGGGAGGAAAAAAAAAAAAAAAAAAAAGACCCACCAAAAAAAAAAACACAAAAACACAAAAAACACAACGCGACACACAAAAAAAAAAAAAAACAAGAACAC
>CAYHMZ010000009.1:0-1508 GCA_964357835.1 uncultured Candidatus Saccharibacteria bacterium | reverse complement strand
CCCATTAAGAGTTTTTTTTTTTTTGTTGTGGGCCTTCTCGGCGCCCGTGGGGGGGTGCGGCTTGTTTTTGGCCCCATTCCCCAAATTTCCCCCCCACCACCTTATTTGCCCGACCAAAGCTCCAGCTAGAAGCCGGGCTTAATCCAGATTTAAACTGCTATATTTTTGGAACTTTACTCTCAGCTCCGGGTCTTTATCAAAATCGTGAGCCACAAAAAAGTGAGCGTACGGCTCTATTTCAAACGCCTTAACAATAATCGCTAACTCTTCCCTGCATTCAAATGGGTGAACCCACAAGCTCCTTTGAACCATAATGAATCCAAGCTCTTTTAGTTTTTTAAGCAGCGAGTGTCGAGCCAGCTTGCTTTTTGGATTTTTGGACGGAATATCAAAAGCGATAAAACGCCAAAAACCATCCCAATGTTCGGGTTTTTTAATTTCCAGTCCGTCTAGTTCATAAGTTTTTGCTATTCTCGTCCCCAAGCTCGTGATGGTTACTTCATAGGTACCGTCTGGATTTTGAAGTACATTTATTCGCCTTTGTTTTTTCAATCTGTACAAGTCATTATAAAATTGCCGCCACTTTTTTCGGGTGACTTCTTTTTGAATCCCCCCAATTAAATTAAGGCCGAAATAAGGACTGCTGGCGGCAACAAGAACGGCCCCGCTGACGGCTATCAATTTGAGCAATTTTCTTGCAAAAGATTTTTGTCTTTTTATCCCCGCCATTATTGTTCTGTCATTTCTGTCATTGTATATTGTTATTGTACACCCTGCCTGCATTCTGGCGCAATTGCGCCAAAATGCAGGCGGGGACAGGGATAGGAATGACCAAGAGCAGTTATGGAATTTTTTGAGGAGATTTTGCGGAAAAGGATTTTGAAAGTGCCGACGAAACGAAAAGAGATGTAGTTTTTGAAGAATAAAAAAACCCGCTTACTAGAGGTCGCCGAGAAGCGGCAACATAACAAGCGGGGGGTCTGCGCACGAGGCGCAAAGAACTTGTCATGGGTCTTCTCCTTCTGTGAGGAGACGACCCTTGAAGTTCCGCTCCAAGGCCTCGTCGTCCGAGGCCGGAGCGGGTTGGGATTGCCGGCTCCGGGGTGGGAGGACCACCCTGATTTCCGGCAAGGGAACCGTAATCTGGGTCTGGGCCGGAGGAGCCGGCCCGGGAGAGGGTTGCGGCGCGGGTTGCTGCTGCGGCGCTCCGGCTGGAGCCGAGGGAGGAACAACGGGGTTCCTCAAACTTACTCCCGCCAACAAGAGGGCGCCGACTAGCATCAGCACCGCGGCGACCGCCGCCGTGCCGATGACGAAGCCGATGAACTTCGTTATTGCCCATGGCCGGGAGTTCAGGACCTCTGAACGAGGGACCATAACTCCCGTCATGTTCTGCTGGTAGTTGAGGTTTGGCATCCGTCCTCCTTATGGCTCCTGTTGCAGGAGCCGTTCTTTGAAGCGGCGCTCCAACTCTCTGTCGGAGAGCCGTTCGCGCCGGGGTTGGGGCT
>CAYHMZ010000008.1:7186-12090 GCA_964357835.1 uncultured Candidatus Saccharibacteria bacterium | reverse complement strand
GCTTTAATCCAGTGACAATTTAAATCCTACTTCGTAACGAGCCATGCCCGGCTCCAAATGCGATAAACGCCGTGGTATTCATTTTCCATCATAAAACCAAAAGCAAGTTCTTCTCTTGCAAAATCGCCGTCTCCACCGAAAAGCCCCTGAAGACCCCTGCCATCATCCATAAATGACGTGCCCCATCGTTTGGTTTCTCTTTCAAGAAATTCGCAAAGCGTATCACTAACAGATAGTTGCTGTTCGGGAAATTTGTCGTATTCGGCATTGGTAAGTGCCCCGAACATGAAACGCAAACCAAACTTTGTAACGATGCGCATCTGGACCAAATAGCCATCCTTGCCGGGTTGCTCTGATTCGGCAACAAACAAAGCGTAGTCCTTATAATCTGTCTTCACTTCCAGTAACCGGAGAAGGGCTTCAAAGTCAGCTCTGGCAATACTATTTCCAAAATAAACAACGCCGCCACTTGGTTCCTGCGATGGCGCGCTCTTAATGGGATTTTCGCCGAACTGGTTTTGGTATCCATAGACGCCGTTACCATAAGGCGCAAACTTTGTTAGGTCGCCCGGCTGGATATTAAGTTTATGGTCAGGCCAAATAGGCGGCGAAATGCAAATTTTATCACCTAAATTAGACACAAGCCGTATCGGCATTTTTACCTCCGTTTCGTTGTGAACGAACAATTATATGATATATCCAATTAAACATTTTGTCAATATTTGACGCTCCACAGGGGCGTTGGGCCAGCGAGCCATTATGCCTTATAGCACCGTTGAAAGAGTGGATTGCATGGTCGCCGAGCAGTATAATGTCTCATCACTGCGAGGCGAATCCACGCTTTCAACGGAGCGCAGCGGCCTCGCTGGGGCCGCAAGCGGTGATAGAAGGCATAATGGCGAGCTGGTTTTAGAGCCGCCGAAAAGGTATTATGGCCGGAGCGCGATTTTCAATACCTCATCCATGTTTTTGACGAATTTAAATTTGAGGTCGCGGCGAATTTCACGTGGAATATCCTCGGCTATGTCTTTTTTGTTGTCCTCCGGCAGAATCACGATTTTGAGCCCCGCCCGGTGAGCGGCCAAGATTTTTTCCTTAGCCCCGCCTATTTCCAACACTTTGCCTCTCAAAGTTACCTCCCCCGTCATACCAATATCTTTTTTAATAGGCCTGTCAGTGAAAAGCGAGATGATAGCGGTTGCCATAGCAATACCCGCGGAAGGGCCGTCTTTTGGAATGGCGCCTGACGGCACGTGAACATGTATGTCTTCTTTGTAAAAGTCGCTCTTTATGCCGAGCTTGGCCGCCTTGGAACGGGCATAACTTAACGCCGCGTGCACCGATTCTTTCATCACCTCGCCCAAATGGCCCGTCAGCAATAACTTGCCCCGTCCCGGCATTTTTAACGCCTCAATTGATAAAACCTCTCCGCCAACCGGAGTCCACGCCAATCCCGTTGCCACTCCGACTTCGTCTTTGGTCTCCGCTTCCTGATGGCTGTATTTTATGGGGCCGAGATATGTATGCAATGTTTTGGAATTCACCAATACTTTGCCTTTCGCTTTTTTCTCAACGATTTTGCGCGTTACTTTTCTGATAATGGTCGCGATTTGGCGTTCCAAGTCGCGCACCCCCGCCTCTCTGGTGTGTTTGCGTATTATGTCCGCCAAAACCTGGTCGGTAAAGGCGAGGATTTTATCTTTCAGGCCGTGCTCGCGGAAAAGCTTGGGCAACAGGAATTGCTTGGCGATGTGAAGTTTTTCGTCTTCGGTGTAGCCCGGGAATTCAATTATTTCCAGCCGATCGCGCAAGGCGGGAGGAATGGTATCCAAGATATTGGCCGTAGTAATGAACAAAACATCGGAAAGATCAAAAGGAACTTCCAAATAATGGTCGGAGAACGAAAAATTTTGCTCGGGGTCAAGGGCCTCCAAAAGCGCCGCCGATGGGTCGCCGCGGAAATCAGCGCCGACCTTGTCAATCTCGTCAAGCATAAAAACCGGATTGCGGGTCTTCGCGCTGTGAATCCCCTGCACAATTCTCCCCGGCAAGGCGCCGACATAAGTCCGCCTGTGGCCGCGGATTTCCGCCTCGTCCCGCAAACCGCCCAATGACACGCGGATGAATTTGCGCCCCAAAGCGCGGGCGATTGACTTGCCGATAGATGTTTTACCGGTACCGGGCGGGCCGACAAAACACAAAATCGGCCCTTTGATTTTGCCCACTTGTTTTTGGACGGCAAGATATTCAATAACTCTCTCTTTGACTTTCCTCAAACCATAATGGTCTTCATTCAAAATTTTCTCGGAGTTTTTAAGCTCGAGCTTTTTATCGCCGGATTTTTTTGACCACGGCAGTTCAACCAGCCAGTCAAGATAAGTCCGCAAATATGAAATTTCCGGGCTGAACGACGGCATCCTTTCCAAACGGTCCAATTCTTTTAACGCTTTTGTCTCGGTTTCTTTCGGCATGCCGGCGGATTCTATCTTCGCCCTCAAAGTGTCAATCTCGCCTTTTTCGCCGTCTATGCCAAGCTCTTTTTCAATGCTCTTCATCTGCTCGCGCAAAAATACTTCTTTCTGCATTTTGCCAAGCTGTTTTCTCGTCTCTTTGACGACATTCTTTTCGGCCTCAATTATTTCAAACTCGCGGGAGATATAAAAGTTTATTTTCTTCAGCGCGTCAATCGGGTCAATCGTTTCCAAAATTTCCTGCTGGTCTTTAAGCTCAAGGTTCAGATTGATGACAATGAGATGCACTATCTGTTCGGAGTCTTTCACCTGATTCAGCGCCATAACAAGGTCCTGAACGACAGCGGGCATTCCTCTGATTTCCATCAGTTTCTTGAACTGCTCAACCGTAGTCCGCGCCAAAGCTTCCGCCTCCACGCCGCGCGCCGGCACGGTCTTAAAGGGTTCGATTTTTGCCTTAAAAAACGGCTCTACCTGAAGAATGTCCTTTATTTTCACGCGAGCGATCCCTTCAACGTTAATTTTTGCCGAGCCATCCGGCAGACGGTGAATCTCAAAAATCCTGCCCACCGTGCCGACCTTGAACAGGTCTTTCTGGTCAACGTCGTCGTAAATATTTTTCTGGGCGACAAAAACAACCAGTTTGTCCTGGGAGGCGGCAAAATTCAAGCCGTTGACCGATTTTGGCCTCTGAACCAAAAGTGGGATGGCAACGCGCGGAAAAAGCACCACGTTTTTCAGCGGTATCAGCGCAAGTTCATCTTTTATTTCCAAATTGTCTACATTAAAAACACTCATCTATTTAGAAGATTATAATAACAAAGTTTTGAAAAAAAATCAAGTACGGTAGTGGTCAGCTTATAATTCAAAGTTTTCTCCTGTCTGCGGCGCGACGGCATTGATGCCGAGATTATCGCGAATTAAATTAGCCAGAGTTTTTGCCGCCGTTTCTTCCCCCTGCACGACAAAAACTTTCTCCGGTTTTTTGCCGCCCTGTTTTGAACCGGCAATCCATTTCAAAAGACCGGGCTGGTCGGCATGGGCCGAAAAACCGCTCAAGTTCTCAACGTGGCAATTAACGGGCACCGACTGACCGAAAATCTTAACTTCCTTCTCGCCCTTCTGTATCCGCCGGCCCAAGCTTCCGTCAACCTGGTAAGCAACGAACAAGATGGCGCTTTTGGGATCGGGCAAATAGCGAATTTCGTGGTGCAAAATCCTTCCGCCTTGGCTCATGCCTGAACCGGCAATAATTATTTTGGGCGGAGAAATATCGTTAATCGCTTTTGACTCTTCGGTGGTCGCGGTCATTTTAAGTCCGGGAAAATCAAAAACATCGTCGCCGGATTTGATCAAATGCACTGTTTCCTTGTTAAAATATTCTGGATGCTGCCGATAGACGGCCGTCATTTTGATTGCCAAAGGGCTGTCAATGAATACGGGCACTCTAGGAACGCGGCTGATGTTTCCACCTGAGGCGGATCCGCCTTTGGCGGAAAAAAGTTCGTTCAACTCAAACAAAAGTTCCTGTGTGCGCTCTACGGCAAAGGACGGTATCATCAATACTCCTCCGCGTTTAATGGTGTTTTCGATAACGCTTATCAATTTCTCTTTCCCTTTTTCGTGCGTCTCGTGCGCGCGGTCGCCATAAGCGGATTCAACCACGACGTAATCGGCGCCGCCTATCGCGTCGGTGGGCCGCAAAAGAGGCGTCGGCGAATTGCCCAGGTCGCCCGAAAAAAATATCTTCTTGGTCCCGCCGGTTGCTTCCTGCCATTGAACCTCTACGAGCGCCGAGCCGAGAATGTGGCCGGCGTCGTGAAAAATAACTTTAACGCCGCCTCCCAGATCAATCGGCTCATAATAATTGACACCCCGAACCAAAGATACCAAACCGTCCAGATCTTTCTGTTCAAAAAGAGGAGGATGCCTGTTTTCTTCCGCTTCCCGCTGGATCTGTTTCATATTGTCGGGCAAGGCGACGACCATTAGATCGCGAGTGGCGGTCGTGGCGCAAACCGTACCCCTAAAACCATCCTTGTAAAGTTTGGGTAGACGTCCGATGTGGTCAATATGACTGTGGGTTATGAAAACATACTTGATCTCCTCCGGCTTATAATCAAACGGCTGGTAATTCAAATCTTCGGCGTATTTCGTGCCTTGATTAAGACCGCAATCAACCAGCATTTTAACGGTGCCGGTGTCCAAGAGATAATTAGCTCCGGTTACCGAGCGGGCACCGCCGTAAAAAATTAGTTTCATTGATTTTTAAATCCCAAATCCCAATACCCAAACCCCAAACAAATTCAAAATTCTAAACTCAAATGTTCAAAACGGCTTTGATTGTTTTGGGTTTTGGTCATTTGGATTTGTTTGGTGCTTGGGGTTTGGTGCTTGGGGTTTATAGCAACGATATTAGGTAACCTAATATCG
>CAYHMZ010000008.1:0-7176 GCA_964357835.1 uncultured Candidatus Saccharibacteria bacterium | reverse complement strand
TCCCGTACGAGACAGGAAATGCTCTTTAGGCATTTCCGTATCATATAAGTTAATCTTGATAATATAGGTAATCATAAGTTTATAAAAATAGTCGTTGAGATTGCTCTGGCTGTCTCGTTCGGGATTCATTTCACCAATAAAGCTACCGCGTATCCCAAAATCGTCATCGCCGCTATCGGCGGCAATGCCGCCATCGGGCGGCGAATTTTCTGATTAGTAAAAATCAAATGCATAAAGAACAGGCCGAGGGCGGAAAAAAGAGCGACTATCACGGCTTGGTTTATTGAAGCCCTAACCAAAGAGGCGGAAAGAAGCAGGGGCAAAATAACATCTCCCGACCCCAATATCATAAACTGTTCGCCCGGTGAAACGCGCTCCATGCGCTCCTTAAAACCTCCGAATGATACAGGGACGACAAATCCGAAAATCGCCCGCGACCGGATCATCGCCTTGGCAAGTTCAACCATATGCCTTGTTTTGTACACCGCAATGATGTCGTAAAAAGAAAGGACAATCAAAATCAGAACTACGGTCCCCGGCGTAATGGAAACCCCCAAAACCGCTCCAACGCCCGCGAACGTAAGAATCATCATCAAGTCCTGCAGAAAAACATTGTTAAAAGACCAGAACAGGAACAAAAGCAGAACAGCGGCTAAAGTTGAGGCCAACGGAGAGAGCCAAATGGCCAACATCGCCTGGGCTCCTGCAAACGCGACAATGGTCAAAAAAATCTTGAAGAAGACCGAACTTACTAATTTAAATCTCCTGATTATGAAAACGAGAAAAAGAACAAATACGACTAAAATAACAAAGTCGTAGAAAGAAAATCCGCTGAACCGCATTGGCTGGGCGGGTTCCAGCTCGGGCAAAAATTTATAAGCCGCGTAGATGCCGGCCAGTTGGGTAAGGCCGAACAGGAGGAGAATTCTTAAAAAAAGCGGTAGTTTAAATTTCATCACTGCAATTTTACTGTGGACGGACGATTACGGTTCCTTCCTCGCTCGGATTCCTGCCGTTATGATATCCGAAAGTGCCCGATTCGGTAAATGTGAAAGTAAATGAATCTTTTGACGGTATGTCGTTTACGCTGTCAAGGCCTGACAGTTCCGGCACGCTGCCAGAGCGGTCGGAAACGATACGGATCGGCACATTGCTGTCATTTTGAAACTTTACGCTGTCACCAACGTGGATTCGTATATTTGTCGGGCTAAAAACGCCAAGGCCGTAATAAACGGTGTAAAGCCGGGGCTGGCGAGCGGGCGTAGGACGACTGACGGATGGCTGGACAACAGCGGCCAGGTCTTCATTGCTTTTCCCGAAATACATCGTCACCGCGGCAAAACCAGCCAAAATTAAAATAATGAACAGCCAAAGGATGCTGCTTGGTTTTGATTCGTCAGATTCCATTAGTATCATCATAACAAAAAAGTAAAGCGGGCAAAAGCCCGCAAATTTAATTATGGCTGTTCTTCCCTATTTTAAGAGTTCATCAACGACTGCCCTGTCGGACCAAGGGATTTTTTTGCCTCCGGATACTGCAATGGAGGTTTCAGAACCCTTGCCGGTTATGACGACTATATCACCGCTTTCCGCCCCCGTCAAGGCCCGTTTAATCGCCTCGCGCCGGTCAATTATTTTCTTCAACTTATCGTCTTGCGAAGACGATAGATCAAATCCGCGCCCTATCTGGTTCAAAATTTCCCCAGGGTCTTCGTCAAAAGGATCCTCATTCGTCAAAATTATTTCATCGCAATACCGGGCCGCGATCTTCCCAAATTCCGGCCGCTTCCACTTATCACGCCCGCCCCCGGCCGCGCCCAAAACGCAAACGAGTTTTTTCGCGCGCGGTTTCAGGTTTTTATAAACCGCCTCAAGCGAATCCGGCGTATGAGCGTAATCAACGATTACATCAAATCCTTTTGAGGAGCGGATGACTTCCATTCTGCCGGGAATAGATACAATTGAATTGAGGGATGAAACCGCTTTATCCATATCTAGATCGTAGGCATAGGCCACGGACAAAGCGGCGAGAGCGTTGTATTCATTGAAATCCCCCAGTAGTTTCAGGTTCAAATCCGCGCGCTCGGTTCTCAAATTTTTAAGAGACACCATCCCCCACTCCGCGCCGAAGGTAATTTTGGTCCGCGCTTGATAATTGGCAAACTTCTCAAAATTGGGGTCGTCCATATTCAGAACGTGCCTGTTCTTGGTTTTCAGAAAAAGTTTTTGTTTTGCGGCCATATAATTTTCAAATGAGCCGTGGCTTTCAAGATGCTCGCGGTGGAGATTGGTGAAAACGGCGCAATCAACATTGATGCCCGCGAGGCGGTTCTGGACGATACCCTCGGAAGTCGCTTCAAGGACGACGTATTTGCACCCAGCATTTTTTGCTCGATATAAAAACTTCTGGAGCTTCAGCCGGCCCGGGAGGGTCATTTTCAAAATATTAGGCCATGTGCGGTCTTTGATCTTAAATCCCAAAGAACCTATTGCCGCCACTTGTTCGCCCTGCTCCTCAAAAATCTTGGAGATCATATAAACGGTCGTGGATTTGCCTTTTGTTCCGGTAACCGCGATAACCCTCATTGACCGCGACGGAAAGCGGTAAATGACCGCCCCGAGCATTGAAAGGCACCAGTGATAAATCGGCTGGGCCAATTTAAAAACTTTCCGAGGAATGATTTTGCGGCCAATCCCGAGCAATTTATTGAGTATTTTGTTCTCGTTAAACATCAATGACAATCATAGCACCGCCGCGACGAAATTAAAAAGCGCCGCTTGATACGGCGCGCGTGGAGCTGTTTAGTCCGATTTTGAAAATATCTGATTTATTCTCTTGTCCCCCGGGTATAACACGTCATCAATAATGCCGGCCTTTTTCGTTTGGTCTGCCGTCAGATAGCGCTCAACTTGCAAAAAATCCCTGATAAGCTTGATCCTTGAGTCCTGATTCAATCTCTTCTTCTTTCTCTTCTTCTTTGCGGATGACGGTTCCTTAATTCCCAATTCCGCTTTTCTAAATTCCGGGATCTTGGAATTCCTAGAAATGAAATCATATAACCATCCTTTAAGCCTGCTTTGAAACTTTGTCATTTCTTCAACGTCATCGGGTCTTCCGGCTCCGCCCTGCGTGCCGCCGTGGGTATGGGTTACTCCGCCGTCTATGGCATACCTGCGGCCGTGAGTCCCTGCCATTAGAATTACCGATGCCATACTGCGGGTAGCGAAAAAATTAACGGTCCAAACTTCTATGCCCAGATTCTTTAAATGCTCTATGGCTTGAATTAACATGTAGCCGCTGACGAGCGAGCCGCCGGGACTGTTTATCAAAATTTTGACAGGGGCTTTATTTTCATTGCCCAACACGATAAGTTCGCCGCAAATGTCTTCAACGTAGTAGCAGGGGCCGATTGAGTCGCCGAGCTCTTGCCTCATGATTATAGCCTGAAAAAGCGGAACTATCCTGAAATCTCTGCCCCAAACATCCCATGGATTAACCAAAGTTACCGGTTTTTCTTCGCTCCAAGCTCTCAACATGTTCGCCTCCAAATTTAAACGAGCCGTTGTGCAATGGTGTCATGGCCAATAGCTTAAGTCAAATATAGACACGAACAAAAGACGGGGTTAAGGCCTGTGGATTTGTTTTTTTAGGGTCGGCTGGTATAATGGAAATGGTGCGAAAAAAGCACTTAAAAAGGTCGATTAATATAACTTTTTAAGCTTTTGTTTTGATTATGTTTACTAAAAAAACAGCAGTGATCGGTCTTGTCTTTGCGGGGCTTCTACTGGTGTCCCCCGCTTATGCCGCTCCCAAGTCAAATGCTCCGGGATGGCTGAAAAAACTGTGGCCCCTGACGCCTTCGTCCACAGTCAGTCCGACACCAACGCCTACGGTTAGCCCAACAGTCAGTCCAACCGTCAGCCCAACTACTAGTCCAACGGTCAGCCCGACTCCCACCGCGAGCCCGGGAGACCAGCGTAGTCTTCGCGCCGCTTGCCAGGTAAGAGCTAAGAATGAATACTTGGCCGCGAAAAAAAGTGTGGAACTGACGTATTCAGCCGCAAAGAAGGCGGCAAAAGATGTTTATCGCACTGACAAAGACAAAGCAAAGCGCAAGGCGACTGAAAAGTCGGCAAAGGAAAAGTATAAATCGGCAAAAAGGGCAGCTGACGTAATGTTTAAGGCGGCAAAAAATGCCTGTAAATTGATAAAGCCGTCTCCCAGCCCGAGCCCAAGTCCGACGACCAGCCCGACCATCAGTCCTAGTCCGACTCCCAGTCCGACAGTAACCCCAACGCCCACGGCCACCCCGACACCGATAGCTACTCCAACACCGACGCCTACGCCCACGGCCACCCCGACACCGACGCCATCATAGGGCTTGCAAACTAAAAACCGCCGCATCGGCGGTTTTTAGTTTGCGCCAATTGCACAGAGAACTCTAAAAAATTCTCCTCGTAATCCTATAAGCCGAGTACCATAATTTTGAAATCGGAAGATCAAAGGAGCCGGGGCGGTCCAGGACTCGGCCGCCCCAATTTAATTTGAAGCGGGTTACACCTGGCCATTTTTTGGCGTCTATCCCCCAGAGGTCATAATTTTCAATCCCGGCTTTTCGCAAAAGCTGAATTATCCGCCAGTGAAGCATAAAAGGGGCCATCATCGCACGGTATTCGTAATCGGAGGCGCCGTGGAGATAATATCCCGTCCCGTTATAGATCAAAACGATCGCCGCCGCCGCCGGTTTGTCTTGGTACTTTGCCAAAAAAAGTTTGACTTTAGGACCGTCATTACCCCAGTTGAAGTTTAAAAGTTTTTCGTAATAATCTTTGGGGTGGCTGGAGAATTCGTCCCGGGCGGTTGTTTTTTTAAGCAGGCGCCAGAATGCCGTTATGTTTTTGCTTTCTTCCACGGTTGCTCCGTGATTTTCGGCAACTTTTATGTTGTATCTGGTTTTGTGATGCATCGCCGAGAGCAGGTTTATGTCGCTCTCCTGGATATTAATGAGCACGGTTTTGGACGGCTGCACTTCTTTGTTAACCCTTTTAAACCCCACGCCAACTAACATCTGAGCTACGTTTCCGGTCAGTGGCTCGGCTTTAAGAAAAATTGATTTTTCCTGCAGGCCCAGATTGAGCAAGTAGTCAATAAAGCTTCGGGTCGGGCCCTTGAACCCGCCCATCATAGTGTTAAAATCCATTTCCGGCCCGTGAGGAATATACAAATAATTCCTGCCTAGCGGCAAGTCGTGCTTGATTATTTTCGCCGAAACCCCGTTTTTCTCATACTCAAAAACCTCCCGCCCCAGCGATCTTTGAAAATTAGCCCATTCTTTAGTTTGTAGAAACCCTTGACTTTGCACAGTTGATTATGGTATAATGATACAAGGAGGAGCGTGGTGTTACTGTTCCATCGTATCACGTTTATCGTGTCTTCACTTGCCTCCGCCGCCTGCGTGTGGCAAGTGGCGGGCTTCCACGCCGGGCTTGCCGTATTCTTCGGCCTGTCAGCGGTTTTGGCAGCTCTTCGGTCCATCAAGGCCGAGTGAGCCCCGTTTCCCTTGTTGGACCCGCAAAGTATGTCGCGAATCGCGACGAAATGCGGGCCTTTCGATTTTCTTAATTCTAGATATAGCGACGGCCACTGCTAATTTTCCCTATATGGGCGAGTAGTCACAAATGCATTCAAATTTTGGAAGTTTTTCGCTGATAAATAAATTGGATCGGGTATGCCCTGAGTTTGGCGAAGGGCATACCGAGGAACCGATTTTTTATCCAGAAAAACGAGAGAATTTGAATAGCATTTGTCTACGAGAACATCGGAGGGAAAATTAGCAGTAGCCGAGCGTCACTTTTTGCCACCCAGAATTTTCAACGCCTCCTTTATCTTCTCCTCCGCCGTCTTCGCCTTTTCCGAAACCTGCCTGACCGCGTCCCGCGCTTGATATTGTGAATAGCCAAGAGCAATCAAGGCATCCATCGCTTCGGATTCTGGCCCCAATTCAGTTCCCGCCATTGCTCCGGTGGCCATAATTTTGGTTTTTAATTCTAGAATCAGCCGTTGCGCCGTCTTCGACCCCATCCCCGAAATTTTCCTCAAATATTCGTCATCGCCCCTGATTATCCCGATTTGCAGCGACTGCAAGTCAGCCGAAGAAATTATCGCCTGCGCCGATTTGGGGCCGATGCCTGACACCGAAGTAAGGAGCTCAAAAAAATTAAGTTCTTCCGGTGCTTGAAAACCGTAAAGCTCAACTGTCCCGTCCCGAGGATTAGTTTGATAGTGCGTAAAAAGTTTGACTTGCGAGCCGATTTTTGCTATACTATTCAAGCTTTTTCCCGGGATAGAGACGCGGTAGCCAACACCGTTGACATCAACAATAATGTGCCTGTCCGTTGCCGCCATCACCGTCCCGCAAAGGTAGGAAATCATAGAAAACTAGGGTTTAGGGTATAGGGGTTAGGGTTTAGAAAACATAATCTAATCATAGAGCCAAAGGGAATTTTTTACAATTGAGCGAGTCTGCCTAAATTTTTGCGTCTTGGTGGCTGGGCAGGTAATAAATCCATTGAAATTTTAGAAGTTTTTCGCTGATAAATAAAATTGGGACGGAGTGAAACCACGCCTTTGGCGGGGTTTCACGGAAGGGGTACGATTTTTTTATCCAGAAAAACGAGAAAATTTCAATGAGATTTGTCTGACCAGAACACCAGAGCAAAAATTTAGGCGGGCAAGCGTTATGTTTAAACTATCCTCAAAATTCAAACCAACAGGCGACCAACCCCAAGCAATCGAAAAATTAACTCGGGGGCTTTTGGGCGGCAAAAAACACCAGACGCTTTTGGGCGTAACCGGTTCGGGCAAGACCTTCACTATCGCCAACGTCATCGCCAATATCGGCAAACCGACGCTCGTCGTTTCCCATAACAAGACACTTGCCGCCCAGCTCTATCAGGAGTTCCGGGAATTTTTCCCGCACAATTCCGTTCACTATTTCGTCAGCTACTACGACTACAACCAGCCCGAGGACTATATCCCCCACACCGATACTTACATTGAAAAGGACTCCAAGATTAACGAAGAAATTGACCGCCTGCGCCATGCCGCGACCCAGGCGCTTTTGACGCGCGATGACATAATCATAGTCGCTTCCGTTTCCTGCATCTATAACCTCG
>CAYHMZ010000007.1:11979-14754 GCA_964357835.1 uncultured Candidatus Saccharibacteria bacterium | reverse complement strand
CCGTGGCCGTAAATCACGGCCGGCACAAAACCTTCCCGCCTCAACGATTTAACTTTTCTGCCGGTGATATTCCGTGGTCTTGCCTGCAAAGTCATCTTACCCATTATTCCCCCAGCTTAACATAAAAACGTTTTTTAGTAAACTCAACCGCCCCGATTAGACCAAATGTCGGACCAAATACCTTTCATTCTAATGTTCTCAAGAATATGAGAATAAAAATTCGCTAGCGCGCCCTTTCTTGACAAATATATCACACTTAATTAGCATATCTGTAGCTATTTAACAACCTCAATGAGGGGGGGCATGGGCGATATTCTCCACGAGTTTTTTGCCGTTACCCAAACGTCTGTTTATCGCGTTTCTGACGAAAGAGGAGAAAATAACTGGCCAATTGTTGAGAAAATTGCTTTGAAAGAAGAAAGCAAATTACCAGTCGGGGGTCGGCTACAAGACGGGTACCTGGTCGGCGTAATGGGAGGAAGGTTGAGCGGGATAGTTTTATACGATCAAGACCATCCACGACCCGGGAGTGTCCAACCGCCCGAAATGGTGAACACCGCCTTTTATGGCGGCGGCACTAGTCGCCTTGTGGCTCTTTTTCTCGAAAAAGAGGCCGCAATCAAATGCCACAATTCAGAAAACCCACAACCCCTCGATCCTAGGTGGCGAAAGCAAACAAATGAAGTTTTAAGCGCCATTGGTGATAGTCATCCGGTTTTTATCGTTTCCAGTTCTAAGGGTTTCTCATTTCCTGAAAATTAGATCTCGCCGGCAATTTGCCGGTTTTATTATTGCAAAAAACAAGTATACTAATATCATGTTTGAAATAACTAAAAAGGATAAATCCAGTCGGGCACGGACGGGCGTTCTGAAAACCGTTAACGGGGATGTGCAAACCCCGGTTTTTTTGCCGGTCGGCACAAAAGGGACGGTCAAATCAGCAAGGAATGACGAGCTTAAAAACTGGAGTGCCGAAATGATTCTAGCCAATACTTATCACCTTTGGCTCCAGCCAGGCGACAACTTGATTAAAAAAGCCGGCGGCTTGCACCGTTTTATGGGCTGGGACGGCCCGATTTTTACCGATAGCGGCGGGTTTCAGATTTTCTCTCTGGGCGAGAAGCTCAAAAAAGGGCCCGCGAACTTCGTGTTAAAATACGATCGTGATAATAAACGAAGTGATAATAGGCAAACGCCGTTCAATGTGCAAATAAAAGAAAGTGGTGTTTCTTTTCAATCCGGCTCAAGCGGGGAGAAAAAAGAACTGACGCCGGAATTGTCCGTTCAAATCCAAAACAATCTTGGCAGTGATGTTGCTTTGGTTCTGGACGAATTCCCCGGCTACCCTTTTGAATACGAAAAAACAAAAAAGGCAGTGGAACGCACAACCCGCTGGGCGAAAAGGGCAAAAGAAGAATTTTTGCGCCTCAAAAAAACAGGCCCCGATCAAATGCTTCTAGGCATAATTCAAGGGGCATCTTTCCCGGATTTAAGGGAAAAGTCCGCGAGAGAAATATCGGCTATCGGTTTTGACGGTTATGCCATCGGCGGAGTCGCAGTCGGCGAACCGGCGGAAGAAATGTATAAAGCGATTAATGATACCGTCCCATTTCTGGAAGAAAATAAATTCCGCCATTTGCTCGGCGTTGGCACGCCAGAAGACATTGTCCGGGCCGTTGCCCGAGGGTGCGACAGTTTTGACTGCGTCATCCCCACCCGCGAAGCCCGCCACGGAAAGGTTTACGTCTCGGAAAAAAACGGATACAAAACAATGGACATTGCCCGCTCAAAATTCAAAGACGATTTTTTACCCTTGGACAAAAATTGCGATTGCTTCGCTTGCTTAAATCACACGAAAGCCTATCTTAATCATCTTTTCAAATCGGGAGAAATACTGGCGATACGCCTGCTAACCGAACACAATCTGCGTTTTTATCTGAGACTGATGGCCAAAATCAGAAAAGCGGTTTCAGGAGGAGATTTCGCCAAACTGATGAAAAATTACAAAAACCTAGAAAGGAATTGATTTCTGCTATACAAATTTTTCTGCCTCTAAAAACAAAAGCCGAGCATTGCTCGGAAAATTTTTTCTTTCTATGTCGGGAATTATTTAAGAGGCCGAACCTTCACTTTCCCCGTACCATCACAAACCTTACACTTAGGCAATGCTTTACCGTTCTTCACGCATCCGCAAGTATTTGAAATCTTATCCTTAAATTGGCGAATTCGGTTAACGTTCCTTGCCATTTTTATCCCCCTTATTAAACTTAATCAAAAACTCCTGCTCCTATTCTCATCTTTATCTCTTCTCTCAACATCTCGGCATGTCTTTTCTCGTTTTCCAGTATCTGCTTGAGCGCCGTAACGCTGTGGCAATTTACTTTCTCGGCGTCTTCAATATAGTATCTCTCCAGCCGCCAAATGCTATCAAGTGAGGCGTGCAGAAGCTTTATCAAGTCGTAGTTAATATTTTTCATGCGAATTTGTCTAAGCGCAGTGAGCAAAGCGAACGAGCATAGACAATAAATTCCGCACCGAGCACATAATGCTTTGTGTGCTCGGTTAAGTATTTGTAATCATGCTCGGCTTCGCTACGCTTGCCTGCGCGTGAATAACTACTTAATCCTTATTACCATGCCGTCGTAAGCCACGTCGGCATTTTTGTATCGACCTTCAATATATTTTACCAAATAAAAAGACCCTCTGCGAGGGCCCACTGGTGCCATTAGGATCGTAAAGTCACGGGGGGCTCATATTTTTGGACTTGGAAGCTCA
>CAYHMZ010000007.1:0-11879 GCA_964357835.1 uncultured Candidatus Saccharibacteria bacterium | reverse complement strand
TCCAAGCGCTCCGTGAACTCGATTATTTAAATTAACGTAGGCGCTTAGGTGTAGAAGGTATTCGTTAGAATCAACGTGCAAGGCCTTATATCTTCCTTGAAACAACGCTCCACTAGTTTTATATTTCTGGTTGAAATACTTTGTAAAGCCAGTGCCGACTCTGTGCATAAATCGTCTAACTCCATCATCAACCAGTTGTTTAACGGTAAGATGGAAATGGTTCGGATTTAAACAATAGCATACGAGATCCACTAATTTCTGTTGCTTGAAGATTGAGTCCCCAAGCTCTTTTTTTCTAAAAAAATTCTCATAGATGCTGCCGATTGGCTCTACGGTATTAAATTCGCGCATGCTCTGCAAGAATCTCAGCAAATCAAACTCATCCAGAAAAATCGGTCTCTTATTGTTGCCTCGATTAAAAACGTGATAAAATTCGTCGGTTTCAAAAGTTATACTTCTCATACAATATATTGTAGCATTATAGGTATGGCACTTGGAAGTTGAGCTTCCAAGTTTCTTTCCAAGTTTTCTATTTCAGGGTAAAATTAAAAAATGCCCCATTACCAAAACGTTCCAAAATCAAAGGCGGTCAGGATGGGGACAACCGCCCCCCGCCGCCAGCGCTCCAAAAAAGACGAGCAGGAATTCGGTTTGACCAAAAGGGAATTTATAATCTGCCCCGACTGCGAGAGCGTCTTTTTTAACAAAGCATGGCATCATAGCTTAGAGGAAGACGCGAGACATTTGACCGGCAAAAAAAACGTCAAATTCAAAAACTGCCCGGCTTGCCGGATGGAAAAAGACCGGACTTTTGAGGGAGAACTGGTGATTTCGCTGTCAAAAGAAAAATTGGCGGAGAAAAAGGAAATAATAAACGTGATCAAAAATTCCGGCCAGCAGGCGCGAGCGCACGATCCGCTGGACAGAATTCTATGGATAGAATACAAGGGCAGCGAAATACGGGTTCTCACTTCGGAAAACCAACTTGCCGTGAGAATCGGGAAAAAACTTGAATCCGCTTTCAAGGGCGGTACGCTGGAGATCAAGCACAGCCACGGAGAAGATGTGATAAGAGTTTTCTGGAAATATAAATATTAAAATCATCTGCCGACGTCCGACGTCCGCAGATGATTACTTGAATCATCAACCCGGATTCTAACGATTAAGCGGACACTCGCTTTCCTGTGATAATTTCTCAATCCCCTGCTCGCCCTCAAATTTCCTGCCGTCGGCAAACGTCCAAGTGGGATACCTCTTAATGCCCGCATCAAGACATTTTTTGGATTCAGTGGAGCACTCAATATACGGAACTAAACGAAAAGAGTCGCCGAAGGCCTGTTTTTCATTCTGGCAATGGGGACACCAATAGGCGCCGTACATTGTCGCGCCCTTTTGAGCTAAACATTGGGCAAACTCATCAAGCGCCTCCGCGCTTGCTCCGGGCTTCCTGACGATAAACCAAAATGCCAAAACCGCAACAACGGCCAATATCACAAGACCGGGAACGATTTTTTTTACGCTATTCGTCACAGCAATCAACCAATTTGTTCACTATGTCGCTCAGTTTCCAGGGCTTGTTTGTCCCGCCCTTGTCATGAATGTTTAATTTCCCGTCCGGTATTTTCTTCAGATCCGAAACGTTCATCAATTTCAGGCGCAAGGCCCAAAAAAGCGAATATGTCTTATACGCCTGACCGAAGATCTCTTCGGCTTCTTTTTGTTTTTTTTCTGACAAATATTTCGTGCCTACCTCTATCATGCGCATCGTGGCCGCCAAGAGATGCTTGGAGATGCACCAGGTCTCGCCTTCGTGGCTGTCAATCATCTTTGCCAACAACGATTTGCGAACGGCTCTCGTTTCGTTCAGCAAATTAAGATACTCGCTCTTTTCCGTTTTTTCAGCCGTAAAGAAAAAGTGTTCCTCCAAACTGATGAGGTTCATGATGGCAATGCTAAGGTCTTCTTCCAGAGACAGGTCAAGTTTTCCGCCCTTTTTGGCCTCCTGAATTTTTTCTATAAGCTTTTGGAATTTTTCCGATTCTTCTTCCATCGTTTAGTTATCATACCAAACCATACCGTATTGGTCAAAATTTTAAAGATCACTCTTTCTTTGACATTCGCTGAAAAAACTGCAAATATGTATATCAGAATGGTTCTAGAATACTATTTTGATTATGCCGCGACCACCCCTCTTGAACCGAGGGTTTTTAGAGCAATGAAACCCTATTTTTCCCAAAAATTCGGGAATCCGGGAAGTATACATGGCGCGGGCCGAGAAACAAAAGAAGCGATTGAAAAAGCATCCTCAAAAATAGCCTCAATTCTCCACTGCCGCTCCAAAGAATTTATTTTCACCGGCTCAGCCACGGAAGCTGATAATCTTGCTATTTTCGGAACGGCCAGGGCAAATAAAATAGCCGGGGGTAAAATTATCGTTTCCGCCATTGAGCACAAAGCCGTCCTTGCCACTTGCGGGGCCCTGGAAGAAGAGGGTTTTGAGATTATAAAACTCAAAGTTGATAAAAACGGCTTAGTTGATCCCGCCGACATCGCTAAACTTCTTGATCCAAAAACGATTTTGGTTTCCGTAATTTATGCCGACAATGAAACCGGTACGATCCAATCTATCAAAGAAATCGCCAAAGTCATAAAAAAATTCCGCGCCAAGAATGGCTCCCCTCTCCCTTATTTCCACACGGACGCAAGCCAGGCGGCTCAATATTGCGACATTAATGTGGAAAGGTTGGGGGTGGATCTAATGACCGTATCTTCTCACAAACTTTACGGCCCGAAAGGAATCGGCGGACTTTACGTCAAAAAGGGAGTAAAAATAAAACCGCTCATTTTCGGCGGCGGTCAGCAAAACAATATGCGCTCCGGCACGGAAAATGTTCCCTCAATCATAGGTTTTGCGGAAGCGCTGGCATTGGCGGAAAAGAACAAACAAAAAGAGTCCGCGCGGGTTGGAAAATTAAGAAATGAGCTGGAGAAAGGGGTATCCGGGCTCATACCGAAAATCGTCCTCAACGGCCATCCGCAAAAACGATTACCTAACTTCCTCAATATTTCCGTCTTGGACATAGAGGGCGAGGCGGCTCTGCTTTATTTGGACCAGAAGGGCATCTGCGCCAGCACCGGTTCGGCTTGCGATTCTCAAACATTGGAGCCGTCACATGTTATACTGGCTCTGGGACGGCCCTATGAATACGCTCACGGAAGTTTGAGATTTACTTTGGGGAAGTACGCAACTCGGAAATCGGTGCGATACCTGCTTAAATATCTGCCGCCGATAGTGAAAAAGCTGCGCCAGATGTCACCGCTAGATCTTAAGATGGGCAAGGAAAAAAAGGTGTCTTTACCGAAAGCTTTTACCGGCGGCCAAACCCCGCACTTTTTGAGAAAAAGAAACTCTAAATGAGCCATGAAAAAGATAAAAAAATCAAAACCGGATATTGTGAATGAATTCACCGGCGCAAAGTGGGTTTATTCTAAAGCCGTCAAAAGCCATTTTTTCCACCCGCAGAATTTTTTGACGCATGACCCCAAAAAATCCGAATTTGACGCTGAAGGGATCGTCGGCTCTCCCGCCTGCGGAGATGTGATGAGAATGTGGCTGAAAATAGATCCCGAAAAAGACAAGATCGCCGCCTGCAAGTGGCGGACCTTTGGCTGTGCCAGCGCGATCGCGGCGACATCTATGCTTTCGGTAATGGCGAGTGAAAAAGGCGGAATGAAACTGGATAAGGCGATGAAGATCCGGCCGCAGGATATTATCAAACGACTCGGAGGTTTGCCCGACCGCAAAATTCATTGCTCCGTTCTGGGCGATAAAGCTCTGCGAACCGCAATCAATAATTGGTTCAAAAAAACCGGCCAATACGACCGGATAGTTGTGGAGGGCTCGCGAGTCATTGACCCCTACACAAAAATCACCGAAGCCGATATTGAAGAGGCGGTCATTGAGGGGGCGTTAACCCTGAAAGATGTTCAGCAAAGAACAAAGGTGGGCGCCGGTTATCCCCAATGCCTTCTGGAAGTTGAAGAATTAATACATTTTTATAAAGAAAAATATTTTGGACAAGACAAATAAAATAGAGCAGGTCTTATCTGAAGTCAGGCCCTACATAAGGCTGCATGGCGGCGATGTGGAGTTAGTAGAAGTCAAAGACAAAACCGTGATTATAGAGATAAGCGGGGCTTGTGCTGGTTGCTCTTTGGCCGAATTAACTTATAATAAAGAGGTGAGCGATCTTATTAAAGAAAAAGTCCCCGAGGTCGAAAAAATAATTTTTAGACAAAGTGCGACACCAATACGCGAATAAAATAAATAAAATTCGCGCATGTTTGCGTATTCGCATTAAATTCCTATGGCAAACCAAAGAGAATATCCAAGGGCAAAAGAAGGTTCAAATATCGGGAAAATAGTCGTTGACCGCGATCTTTGTATCGGCGCGGCCTCTTGTGTTGCCGTTTCACCAGCAACTTTTGAACTGGATGGGGAAAACAAAGCCGTTGCGATAGGCCCTAACGCGGCTGACGACGAAACGGTTAAAATGGCGGCCCAATCCTGCCCCACAAAAGCAATTCTCCTTTTTGACAAGGACGGAAAACAAATTTATCCGTAAATGACGCAATTTAAATACTTGATAATCGGCGGAGGAGTAGCCGGAACTACGGCCGCCGAAACCATACGGCAAAACGACCCGAGCGGTTCAATCGCCATTGTCAGCGACGAACCGCACGTTTTTTATTCCCGCATAATGCTCTCAAAGCCCAATTTTTTTCTTGAAAAAATTCCTTTTGAGCAGGTCTATCTTAAAAACGAAGCTTGGTATAAGGAACGGAATATCGCATTTCTGGGCGGGAAAACGGCGGTCGGCATGAACGCCGAGGAAAAAACGGTATCATTGGATGACGGTGCCGTTTTACAGTACGAAAAACTCCTTTTGGCGATCGGCGGCTATCCGCGAAAATGGGACCCGCAAAAAATCCAAGGAAGCGACAAAAAGGGGGTTTGTTATTTGCGCACGCTGGAAGACGCTAAGAAAATCATTGAAGGCGTTAAAACCGCCAAAAGCGCGGTATGCATAGGCGGAGGATTTGTAAGTTTTGAGGCATGCGAACTGTTGCGGATGAAAAATATTGATACCACCCTTTTAATTATGGAGCCGCATTATTGGGCAAACGTCTGGGACGAAACTTCGGGGCTGATCGTTGAAGAATATCTGCGTCAAGGCGGAGTCAATGTTTTAAAAAACGAGGAGGTAGAAAAAGTTTTCGGCGCAGATCGGGTAGAAAGCGTCAGAACGAAATCGGGCAAAGACATCCCCTGTCAGATGGTTGTTGTCGGCATTGGTCTCACTTTCCCCGTCGGGCCGTTTAAGGATTGCATGGATTGCGGCCGCGGCATAAAAACCAATGAGTATCTGGAAACAAACGCTCCCGATGTCTGGGCGGCCGGCGACGCGGTAGAGTTTTATGATGTGGCAGTTGGGGAATCGGTGCAACTGGGGAATTGGGTCAATGCCCAAGTGCAGGGACGCGTCGCCGGCCTGAACATGCTTGGAAAAAAACAACCATTCAGAATGGTTTCGTTCTATACAACGCAGGGATTCGGACTTTCTATCGCTTTTGTGGGAGATATACGGCCCTTGCCCGACCGCACCGTCATCACTCGCGGGTCGCGAGAATCAAAATCGTACGGCCGTCTTATTCTGAAAGATAAAGAGCTGGTCGGCGCCACATTGCTGAACCGCACTCCGGAAATGGCTCCGATTTCAAAACTCATAGAAAAAGACGTTGATCTGTCGGCGCATCACGCGGAACTTGCCGACCCAAACTTTGACCTCAAAATGTTAATTCTCTCCTAAATGGCCGAGGAAAATAAAAAATTGAAAGTCGGTTGGTTCTCATTCTCCTGCTCCGAGGATTCAACTATTCTTTTTACAGAGCTTATGAACGAGCACTGGCAGGAATGGAAAAAGATATTTGATTTCCGCCATGCCCGGGTTTTGCAATCCAAAAATATTCTAGACGAACTTGATATCGCTTTCATTGAAGGCGCGATTACCTCCGATGAACAAACCGAGCAATTGAAAGATATTCGGCAAAAATCCAAAAAACTGGTAGCTATCGGGGCGTGCGCAGTTCAGGGTATGCCGGCGGGCCAGCGCAATTTTTTTGACGAAAAACAAAAAGAAGAAATTGAAGCCCTGATAGCACGCTTTGCGGCCCTGCCCAAAGTCCTGAAAGTTTCGGAAGTGGTCAAAGTTGATGCCGAAGTCCCCGGCTGCCCGATGGACCCGAATATTTTTCTAAAAGTGGTAGAAAGTTTAATAAAGGATTTGTCAGGTATTACCTTGTAGCACCGTTGAATATGCATACTTTAGACATTACAATTGAGAATCTGGCTAAAGTAGAGGGTTCGGTTTCCGTGGAGATTAAAGTCATTGACGGAAAAGTTGAATATACTCATTTTAAGGCCGTGGATTACAAGCGGTTTTTCACTCAAGCAATGGAAGGAAAACCAATTGCCGCCATACCCCAGCTTCTGGCACGTATATGCGGCACCTGCTCCAATGCCCATATTCTATGCGCTATTGAGGCCTGCGAGCACGCTCTGGGAATCCAGCCGTCCGAACAAACAATTCTTATGCGGTACCTCACCTGCTACGGCCTTATGATCAGGGATCACGCCCTGCATCTTTATCTTTTTGTGACGCCGGATATCTACGGCAAGGATAATTTTCTTGATTTTGATGAGAACAAACCAGAGGAACACCAGCTTTTGCACGATGCTTTTGACGTAAAAGCGGCCGGGAATTTTTTGAACACTTTAATTGCAGGGAGGGCCGTTCACGCGCTTCATCCGACAATCGGCGGCTTTCTCCACTTCCCCGAAAAAGAGGGCATTGGAGAAGCAATAAAAAAGCTGGAAGAAATTAGGCCGGCGGTTCTGCGTCTTATAAAAATTTTTGAGGAGCTGCCCTGGCGTCTTGATAGAAAAACCAATTATATGGCTCTGGTCCCCGAGCGCTTTGGTTTTTTAAACGGCCAGATAAAAAGCAGTAATGGTGAAACGATCAGCGAAGGTGATTTCAGAAGCCATCTTGAACACGTTGTTTTTCCTTATTCCCAGGCCTCTGCCTATAAACATGAGCAGGAATCATATATGGTCGGAGCGCTCGCCCGCGTAAATCTCGCGAAAGAACTTCTCCATCCCGACACAAAAGAATCAGCAAAGACCGCTCTGGCCATTTTTCCTTCCACCAATATATATCACAACAATTTGGCTCAAGCGATTGAAATTCTCCATTCAATTGATGACGCAATTGAAATTCTTTCCAGTCATGAATTTGTTCCAGAACCAATCATAACAAAACCGCCGCAGGAGGCGGTCGGTATCGGAGTCATAGAAGCGCCCAGAGGCACGCTTTACCACAAAGTTGAGCTTGGAAGCGACGGAATCGTAAAAAGAGGAGAGGTTATCGTGCCGACGGGCCAGAATCAAGTCAATATGGAGGAAGACATCGCCCGGCTCGTTGAGGAATCCCTCCCGACGAAGTCAAAAGAGGAAATCCAGTTTGAAATTGAAAAACTTATCCGCGCCTACGACCCCTGCATATCTTGCGCCTCCCATTTTCTCAAAATTAAGTGGCAAGAAGAATAGTTACGATTGAATTTAGGGCTTCTTCTTCGGAAATCGTCGGTGGAATGCCGATGATTTCTATTTTTGACGGCGGCTTACCGAGTTTTTTCAAAAGTTGGAGATGGCCGAATAGATCAAAATCATGAAGCGTCATCCGCGGCGGCGCCTCAAAATCCTCAAGCGAATCAAAAACGCGAATTTCTTTTAGGCCCGCCACGACATCAATAATGACTGTCCCTTCCGGCAGTTCAAAATCCTCATTCGGATCCTTCGCCAGAAAATCAACTCCCGGACATCTTTTCCGCAATTCCGGCAGGATTTTCAGGGGAAGAGAATCCCCCTTTACGTCCTGATTCCCAAAAATAAAAACGGTCATATCGTTTGATTGGCTAATGCGATACTTTTGAGGGTATATTTTTTTAATTGCTGCAGTTGAGCCAGGGTAATGACTTCGCAGGGCATATCCCAATGGATAGATACGATTTCGCCGACTTTCAGCTGTTCAATATCCGTGGTTGATTCCAGCCGGCGGATCAACTTCTTTTGTATCGGTTCGCCCAAGGCGAGTTTCCCGTCCCGAAAACCAAGAAGAGGCGTCTCTACCGTAACAGTCGGGCCGTCTATTTCCATCACCTTGCCCCATGACACCCGACAGGCGTCCATGCTTTCCAAAGTATGGGGACGTTCCAGATGTCCGGTGCGCCTCCAGACATTTAGCACGTGAAAGGAATGATGCGGCACGGCGTATTGAGCAATTTTCCTTTCAATCCAGCGGAAATCTTTGCCCCCCAGCCGCTTTTTTATTTCCTGCTCGTCAATCAAATGTTTGTATAGGTGCTTGCGGCCGACATTTTCCAAAAGTTCGTTGCCGAGCCAATAGGCCTCAACAACCCGCTCATCAAACGGGTCGGTAATGCCGGAGGCCCCGGCGATTAAACGCAAATACGGATAAAGAGTTTTGAACTGGCCTAACAGCCGTTCTAATCCCGGGTCTGCCACTCCGTTATTTATGTAAGCTAAAATCTCGGCATTAGCGTCGGGGCCGCAGTAGTGGAGCCGGTTAGGACCGAAGGAGTAATGACTGCAACGCAAGAGACCAATCATCCCGTACGAGACAGGAAATGCTCTTTGAGCATTTCCGTATCACATAACTTAATATTAATAATATCGGTAATCGTGATTTTCCAAAAATCATCGTTGAAATTACATCGGCTGTCTCGTTCGGGATTCATAAATCAAAATTTCTTTAATTCTAAAGAGGGCGTTGCAGTGGTTTGTTCGGCGGTTTTTCGCGCAAATAGAACGACTAAGATCGCGCCGATCAAGAATAACGCCATACTAAAAGCTTGCCTGCCGCTGAAAGCGTGGGTAGCAAACACTGCTGATAATATATTCGTAACCAACGTCGCCGGTACGAGCAGGGTTGCCACATAAGTCGCCGGAGCGCGCTTTAGAGCCGCGTACCAAGTGAGCACATAACCCAAAAGTAGGATGCTAGTTAGCATCGTCCAGCCCCATTGTTCAAAATTCAAAGTATAAACGGCACTCGCGCCTCCCCGCCAAACGACAAAGGAGAAAAGAATCAGAGAGCCGATGAACATCCTCGCGCCGGCAACCAGCGAGCTTGATAAATCGCGGAGAGCGACTTTTGCAACAACATTCTCAATGGCCCATAAAACAGTTGCGCCAAGTATCATAAGTTCCCCCGCGTCATACTTAAATCCTTTAAATCCGCCGACTAAAAGATTGGCTCCGAAAATCGCGGCCGCTCCCAGCCATTGCCATTTCGTCAGCCGCTCCTTCAAAAAAGGAATGCCTAAAAGCAAAACCCAAATGAATAATGTCTTGTAAATCAGCGAGGCGTTAATCGCGCTGGTTTGAGTAAGGCCCGTAAAAAACAGCGCAAACGGCACAGAGCCACCGACAATACCGATGGCCAGCAGCTTGAAAAATTGGCCCCCGTTAAGGGATTTTATTTCTCGCCATTTTTTCAGACCCAAAATGACCCCGACCAAAAAAAGGGCAACGATTGCATTTTTGAGAGTGGTAAAGACAATCGGGTCCTTCACCGCCGTTACCGCAATCTTGTTTAAAAAATTGCTAGTGCCAGAGATCGTTGCTGTAGTAAGGGCCAAAACTGTCGCATAAAAAAGCGCAGAGTGTTTCATCCCGTTAGAGACAGGTCGTGCTTACATGACCGTTGATTATAAGTCATTCTTTCTAAAATAATAAACTTATTGATAATATTTTTGCCCGTTAATACAGCTTAGGATGTCTCTAACGGGATTCATATCCCTATTTTAGCAGACGAAAGGCGAAAAACAAAAACAAGGGATCAGGCCCTGTCGGCGCCAAGGCGGGAGCGCATAAGCAGGCCTAGGATAAAAAGCAAAGTTGAGGTTACTAGCGAGAGGAGACAATAGAAGCAGAGGGCTTTGATGACGAAGAGCTGGAGATATAAAAACCAAAGCGAAGCAATGAGGCCAAGTGGAGTTAAGCTGACAGCAAGTTTTAAAACCCGCGCGCGGCCGGTATCAAAATAAGCGATGCCTAAGATAAAAATAGTGAGATAATAAACCGCACCGAACAAAGCCACTGGAATGCCGCCCACGGCCGAATAGGGGCTTATGAGCACCTTATCGCATCCGCCGAAGATCGGACAGCCAAGAAGGGGGCCGAGATAATGCTCGGCTGTTAAAAAAGTTGCGTCTAAAAAACCCAGGAAACTAATTACGACGAAAGCCCAAACCGATCCCTTATGGATTGGCGTTGATAGCTTGGACGATTGTGTTCTCAAAATCTCCATAACTTGTCGGGGGCGGAAGTTTCTTTCCGTTTAAGAAGAATGTTGGGGTGGCGTTTACTCCCGATTTTATTCCGCCTTTGTAATCGTTCTCTATTTTCGTTTTAATCTCCTGCGAGTTCATGTCTTTTTTAAACTGGTCAATATTAAGGCCCAGCGATTGCGCGTAAGACACGGCGGTTTTTTCGGCATCGGCGCTTTTCTGATTTGCCCACGCGTCTTGATTCTCAAAAATCATATCGTGCATCTCCCAAAATTTTCCTTGTTTCCCCGCGGCCTCGGCGGCTTGGGCCATAATCGCGGCGTTGGTATGCTGGGACAGCGGGAAATTGCGATAGACAAACTGGATTTTGTCCCCGTGCTTGCCCTCTATGTTTTTGAGAAAAGAATAAAATATCTTGCAGGCCGGGCACTGAAAATCACTGTATTCAACGAGAACGACCTTGCCGTCTTTATTTCCCCGAATCTGATCAGAAGCGGAAACCGCGTTGGCAAGCAATGCGGTCTGGCTTGCCGGGGTCCTGCCTGCAAGTTTTATCATGCCGAAAGCGGCCCCGCCGATAAGAGCGACGATGCCAAGCCAGAGAAAAACCCGTTTTACTTGATGGCTCCAATACATAGTCATATTATAACATATCCCCGAGATTTTTCAATATTCAACGTCATCGCAAGACGTAGATTACAAAAGCGGGACGAAGCTGAAGGCGGAAAAAAACTCCGCGTCAAACTTGTCTTTCGCCACTTTTTTGGCAAGAACTATCTTTGAATTAATCGGCGTAAGGAGAGAGCCACCGATTTTCAACTGTCCTTCCCATGCCCGCGGAATTTCTTTCACTTCCGCCGATGAGACAATCTTGTCAAACGGGGCTTTTTGAGGAAGACCGGTCTTGCCGTCGCCGGTCAGAAGCGTAATGTTTCTAAAATCATACCGGCGCAGATTGAACTCCGCAAAGTTCTTCAGTTCCGGAAAATACTCAACGGAAAACACCTCGCCTCTTGATCCGACCAGCGCCGCCAGCAAGGCGGTAAGATAGCCGGAACCTGTCCCGATTTCCAGCACCCTCTCGCCCTTTCGCGGCCGTAATTTTTCCAGCATAAAGGCAATCGTGCTTGGCTGACTTGTCGTCATCCCGCTTAAAATGGGAATTGGAACATCCAGGTAGGTCTCGTCTTTGAGGTCATCGGGCACAAAATTGATTCTGTCAATCTTAAAAAAGGCATCTGTGACCGCTTTGGTTTTTATCCGGCCGTCTTGGACGAGCTGTTCAATAAATTTCTTATTAGTAGAAACGCCCATAGTATCCTCTTTTTTATTTTATCATAACTCAAAACCCGCCACATCGGCGGGTTTTGAGTGAGGCCCGGGATTTCTATCAATATTGCTACTGAACGACATTTTCCTCACGGTAATGCCTTCGACTTCCCGGA
>CAYHMZ010000006.1:8355-14811 GCA_964357835.1 uncultured Candidatus Saccharibacteria bacterium | reverse complement strand
GGCCTTCGCGTCTGCTTTCTTGTTCTTGTTGACGAGGCAAAAGCCAACCCGACCGGTCTTGATGCTTTAGCCGCTGCTCTGGATTTCAAAATCGGCGATCTCCTCCGTTGTTTTGGTGAAAAATGGCTCCGCGGATAGCGTATTTTACCGTCTATTTTTTGCTTAACTTTTTGACCAGCGGGCCATAAGTCGTATCGTTAACCTCATAACCGAGGTTTTTTTATTTGCTTTTAGGGATGACCATGGTGCCATTCGCGGTATTCTCTACGCGCCAACCCATAGCTTCAAGTTCTTTGCGGAGTTTATCGGCTTTAACGAAGTCTTTATCTTGTCGAGCCTGTTCATTTTTCTGGACCAATTCCTGAACTTTAGAGGGGATTTCTTTTTCTTGGAGAATTATGCCAAATACTTGGCTAAAAAAGTTTATTACCCGAGTGAATTTTTCATAGGATTTTTCCCCGATGCCCAACTCGTTGATGTTTTGATAAATCTGGGACGTAAGACCGTTCAAGAGCCCGAATGCCATCTGGGTATTAAAATCATCGTCCATGGCTTTTATAATTTCTCCGTCATAATTCTCGATTGTCGCCAGCAGTTTTTTGTCTAGTTTTTTATCTGTGTTAAACGCTTGCTTCTCCGCGATTTGTTTTAGATGAACTATTACTCCTTCCAAATTTTCCAATCCTGCCTTGGCCTGTCGTATGCTGTCTTCCGTATAGTCAAGCGGGGAGCGGTAGTGGGCGCTTAAAAAGTAAAATCTCAACACTTCCGGCGAGTATTTTTTCAGCGCTTCCTCAACGGTCAGGAAATTACCCAGCGATTTGGACATTTTGCCGCCCCTATTAACTAAAAATCCGACATGGAGCCAATATTTTACGAATGGCTTTAATCCCGAGGCCGATTCCTGCTGGGCGATTTCCGCCTCATGGTGGGGGAATATCAAGTCCTGCCCACCCCCGTGGATCTCATATTGCGGGCCGAAATATTTTTCAGTAATGGCCGTGTCCTCAATGTGCCAGCCCGGTCTGCCCGCACCAAAATCAGCCGGCCAAGAAGGTTCTTCCGGCTTTGAGAATTTCCACAGACAGAAATCGCCCTTATTCCGTTTACCAGAGCTTTCGTCAATCCGCGAAACGGCATCTTCCGCCATTTCCGCAGTGCGCCCCGATAATTTGCCGTATTCGGGAAATGTTTTCAGATCAAAATAATAACCGTCGCCCTCAATTAGATAAGCGTTGCCCTTCTCAACCAGAGTTTTTACCTGTTTTATAATTTCCGGAATGTAGTCAGTTGCCCGGGGGTACTTGTCCACCGAATCCACTTTCAGCTCCTTCATATTATCCAAAAAAATTCTTTCAAATTTTCGGGCCAGTTCTTTTGGTTCAACGCCGGTCTCTTTTGCCCGTGCAATGATTCTGTCGTCTATATCGGTTATGTTTTGAATGTACTTGAGTTTGTAACCTCGATAACGGAGATATTTTGCAATCACGTCAAAGACCACAAAAGTCCGGGCGTTGCCGATATGGATGTAATCATAAACCGTCGGTCCGCAGACGAACATCCGAATCTTGTCTCCCGGTTCGGGAAGTTTTGTCTCCCCGGTTTTTAGAGTGTTGGTAATTTGGATCATAGGATTTACCCTGCGAAATCCAGCAAAGCTGGTGCGGAGCAATTTCACAGGGCGAACATTAAGATCGCGGCCCCCGTCATTATTAAGAATAAAATATAGGCGATAATGTTTGAATGCAGGCGGCTGACATACTTACCCATTATTTTGGGATTATTCGCCATATGTATCAATAGCAAGACCAATGGCGGCGAAATAAGGCCGAAAATCACCGCCGTCCAGACAAGTATTTCAACGGGATGCAATCTGAACGCGGGAATGGCGATGCCCAGCAAGGTGGCGATTATAATGACGAGGTAAAATTGTTTTGCCCTGTGAAATGAGTTAAAGAAGCCCCACCGCCAGCCGAACATTTCCGAAAGGGCATAAGCGGCCGAACCGGCGAGAACGGGAATCGCGAGAGTTCCGGCGGCCAATATGCCGAGAAGGAACAGGAAATTGGAATACGGCCCGGCCATCGGTTTAAGAGCCGAAGCTATTTCTTCAACCGTGCTTGGGTTAAACGTGCCTGTTTTGAAAAGAGTAAAGGCGAAGAGAACAATTATAAAGTAGGTTATCAGATTAGAGAACGCCATGCCATAGCGGACATCTTTGTACATTACCGATATCTCATTCTTGATAATGTGGGACGAACGGTGCTTGATATGCGGTTCAACGCCCGGGATCATTACTCCTCCTTTTTTCTTCGGATACTGATGCAGTACTTCTTCCTCAACGGCGCCCGAGGCCTGCCAGAAGAAAAGATAAGGCGATATCGTCGTGCCGAATATGGCGACAACGATCATTAAATAGTCCTTGGAATGGACGATCTGGGGAATAAAGGTTCTGTGCAAAATTTGTGACCAGTCCAAATCAACAAAAAAGGCGGCGAGCACATAAGAAAACATCACAATGGCGATCCATTTTAGGTAATTCGCCATGTCGTGGTAGGGGAATAAGATCAGAAGAGCGACAAGAACCAACGGAATCAAGGCGGAAAAGAAAATTGAGGGGACTTGCGGCGCGAGAAGATTTATTGACGCCGACATTGCGGAAATATCGGCTCCGATATTAATTATATTTGCGCCGACTATAAGGGT
This sequence comes from uncultured Candidatus Saccharibacteria bacterium, assembly GCA_964357835.1. Taxonomy (GTDB): domain Bacteria; phylum Patescibacteriota; class Minisyncoccia; order 2-02-FULL-40-12; family IGHO2-01-FULL-4-A; genus CAIUCV01. The sequence goes on along the minus strand of CAYHMZ010000006.1, from coordinate 12,105 downwards.
GGCGATGATAATGAGGATCCATTTGGGATAATACTTTTTCATATTGCCGGCCAAACCGCGGCCGGAAATCAAACCGATACGCCCGGCCATTCTTTGAGTGATTATCATAAAAGGCAGGGTGGCGAGGGCGGTCCAAAGCGCGGCCAATCCCAATTTTGCGCCGGCTACGGCATAAGTGACTATTCCGGAAGGATCATCATCCGCCGCTCCGGTAATCAAACCCGGCCCAAGCTGTCGCCAGAAAGTTTTAATTTTTTCTAAAACTCTCGCCATATTTAGATTATATCTTAAAAAAGCAAAAACCCGAAGCAATTTTCGGGTCGAGCAGTTCTATGGGGGACATGAATTCCAAGCCCAGCCTGGCTCCTCCGCAGATAACAATTTTCAAGCTCTCAATCAATTTCGCATTTTCCATAACTTGCCCCCCGATTTTTAAGGGCCACGAACGTTAATATCCCATACCTATTTTTACAGATTATCAAGACAAATGATTAGCACTCTTGACTTGAGAGTGCTAATGGCTATAATGGGACTAATGATGACTTCAAGGCAGGAAGCGTTGCTTGCCTCAATTATAAAAGAATACATCGGGACAGCCGAGCCGATAAGCTCAAAATTTCTGGAAAAAATGGGCTTTTTTGATTTAAGTTCGGCGACCATCAGAGCAGAAATGAATGAACTGGAAGGGCGGGGATATCTGGCGCAATTGCATACTTCGGGCGGCCGCGTGCCTACCGACAGGGCGTACAGATTTTTTGTTGATAACCTGATGAATGCGGAGGGCCTTGAACCGGCGTTGGATTGCAAGAGAAAAATAAAAAGAGCCCTTTATGAAACCAGCGGCGACCCGAGGGAAATAAATAAGACAGTCGCCCAGCTTCTTTCAGAATTGTCCAATAACCTTATTATTGCAGGTATGCCAGAACAAGCCGACTTTTTCAAAGTCGGGCTTTCCAGTTTGTTTGAATTTCCGGAATTCAGGGAATTTGGGAAAGCCATCCGGCTCACCAGTTTTTTTGACGAGTTTGAAGATATGTTTGACCGGCTGGAAAGAGAATTTTGGGGCGGGCCCGCCTCGCCAGCGGGCAGGCCGGCGGAATTTGCCGAAGATGACGGCGAGGACATCAAGATATTTATCGGCAGAGAGAATCCGGTGCGCAGTATAAGGGACGAAACGGTGATGCTGGCAAAATATGACTTGCCTCATAATTACAGAGGTTCTTTGACGCTTGTAGGCCCCACCAGAATGGATTACGGCAAAAATATCGGACTGATAAGATATACAACAAAAGAACTAAACAAACTTGCGGGACAAGTTTAGTAAACCCCAATGACCAAATCCTAATGACCAATAAATGACCCAATTCTCAAATGACCAAAAATTTTTTTTGGGATTTGGAGTTTATGGTTTTGTTGGGCATTGAATATTGGGGTTTGGGATTTCATAATATGAACAATCAGACAAAAAATGATGACATACAAGAAGAAGAGAGGCCAGAGCAAAAATTAGAAGAATGCCAGAAACAGGCGGAGGAATATCTGAACAACTGGAAACGGGAACGGGCCGATTTTATAAATTACAAAAAAGACGAAGCCAAGCGGCTGGAGGAATTCGTGAAATTCGCCAATGAAGGGATAATTCTGGAAATTATTGAATTGATTGATGACTTGGAAGAGGCCGCTAAACACGATAAAGACGGCGGGCTGAAACAGGTTATGGCGAAATTCACCGACTGGCTGAAAAAGTATGGGATAGAAAGAATAAAAGTAGAGGGCGAAAAGTTCAATCCGGAATTACATGAAGCCATGGAGAGCTCGGAGCCGGAGGGGAGTAAAATGGAAGAAGTAAGAGATGGCTATACTTTATACGGAAAGGTCATAAGGCCGGCAAGAGTCAAAATAGTAAAGTGATGGCTACCCCAGCTCAAATTTTGCGAACTGGGGACGGTGATACCCTCTCCCACGAAGCCGCTATTCGCGGCCGGGCATCACAAAATATTGCGCAGGTTCGTTATAAAAATTTTGATTAACCGCGAAATTATTGGGCAAAATTTGAGCGGGGTGCTCATTTTGTTACCCAATCGCTTCGCTCTTGGACAAAATGGCAAAGATATTAGGAATTGATTTAGGGACAACCAATTCGGCGATGGCGATCGTTGAGATCGGCCAGCCGAGAGTATTGGAAAACAAGGAAGGGATGAGAACCACGCCCTCAATAGTGGCTCTCGGTAAGAACGGCGAACGCTATGTCGGTATAACCGCCAAACGGCAGGCCGTAACCAATCCCGCCAATACGATTTTTTCCACGAAGCGGCTTATCGGGCGCAGATTTTCTGACTCCGTAGTTCAGCAGGACAAAAAATTACTGCCTTATGAAATTAAAGAGGGTTCAAACGGCGATGTTGAAATAAAAATGGGCGAAAAATGGTACAAACCGGCGGAAATTTCGGCCATGGTTTTGCAGAAATTGAAAGCGGATGCCGAGGATAAACTTGGCGAAAAAATTACCGATGCGATAATTACGGTTCCGGCTTACTTTGACGATTCGCAGAGAAAAGCCACGAAAGACGCGGGCGAGATCGCGGGGCTAAACGTTAAAAGGGTGATAAACGAACCGACAGCGGCCGCTTTGGCTTATGGTTTTGACAAGAAAAAGAACGAGCAAATCGCGGTTTATGATTTTGGCGGCGGAACTTTTGATATTTCCGTTTTGGAAGTTTCGGAGGATACGATTGAAGTTAAAGGAACCGGCGGCGATACCCATCTTGGCGGAGACGACATAGACCAGAGAATAATCCAGTATCTGATTGACGAATTCAAAAAAGAGCAGGGGATTGATGTTGCCAAGGACCAGCTTGCCGTCCAGCGTCTCAAAGATGCCGCCGAAAAGGCCAAACACGAACTTTCCAGCACGATGCAAACAGAGATAAATATCCCGTTCCTTACCGCAGACGCTTCGGGTCCCAAGCATTTTACTTTAGCTTTCACGCGAGCCAAACTTGAGGATTTGGTCAAAGATTTTATTGACAAGTCCATAGAGCTAACAAAGAAAACCGTAGAAGAAACCGGCCTGAAAATTTCAGATATAGACGAAGTTATTTTGGTCGGAGGCCAGACGAGAATGCCGGCGATTATTGAAGCGGTTAAGAATTTATTCGGTAAAGAACCGCACAAAGACATAAATCCCGATGAAGTTGTAGCCGTAGGCGCGGCGATACAGGGCGGTATAATGCAGGGCGAGATAAGAGATGTGCTGTTGCTTGACGTTACCCCGCTATCTTTGGGCATTGAAACGCTCGGCGGAGTGATGACGAGGATGATAGACAAAAACACTACCGTTCCTGTCGCCAAAACCCAGATATTCTCAACGGCGGCCGACAATCAGCCCTCCGTTGAAATCCACGTTTTGCAAGGCGAGCGCGCCATGTCAGCCGACAATAAAACATTGGGCAGGTTTATTCTTGATGGCATACCGCCGGCGCCCCGGGGCGTTCCGCAGGTTGAAGTGACTTTTGATATTGATGTAAACGGGATATTGAACGTAAAGGCAAAAGACAAAGCCACCGGAAAAGAGCAGTCCATCAGGATTGAAGGTTCATCGGGCCTTACCGATGAGGAAAAAAAGAAAATGACGGCCGAAGCCGAGAAGTTTGCGGCTGAAGACGCCAAGAAAAAAGAACTTGCTGAGGCGCGCAATACGGCCGAGTCGCTGATTTATATGTCAGAAAAGGCGCTGAAAGACGCCGGAGA
>CAYHMZ010000006.1:7191-8255 GCA_964357835.1 uncultured Candidatus Saccharibacteria bacterium | reverse complement strand
TTTCGACTGATGACAGAAAACAGATTGAGGATAAAATTGCAGCGGTCAAAGACGCTAAGGGGAGCGAGGATGCTAACACAATAAAAAAGGCCACCGATGAATTATCCGCGGCGGTCCAGAAGATCGGGCAGGCGATGTACGGTTCGGCAGGCTCACCGCAAAGCGGTCAAGGTCAACAGGCCGGTCAGTCCCGATCCGCTGAAGCGGATCGAGGATCCTCGACAGAGTCGGGACAACCCGAACAGCCAAAAACCGAGGAGAAGCAAGAAGAAAAGAAAGAATAGTTTGCTATAATGGAAGTATATGTATAAAAAAGCAATACCTGCAGTTTTAGTTGCAGTAGCCGCCTGTCTGTTCTGGTTCTGGCTAAAGCCGTGGATAGAAAGTCCGGCGCGGTTTTTGCAAATAGGGATTTGGCTTAAGCCGCTGGTAATGTTCGCGGTTTTAACCTCGGCCATCGGCTTGTCGTTTCTGCTGATTAAGGATTATACCCTGAAAATCCTGACTTCGGTCCTGGCAGGCCTGCCGTTTTTCTTCGTTTTCGGTTTCAATCAGTTTTATCTGGGCGCGTTTGTTTTGATGGTCCTGCTTTTTATGTATGCAATGAGAAACGTTCAGGCAGAAGCGGGCGGAAGGACTAAAATCAACATCCGCATCATCATGCAAAGAGGCCTGCCGAGAATCGTTACGGCGATGCTCGTTATGATATCATTCGCTTTTTTCTTCAGCCCTAAGATACAAGCGAGCGCCAAGAGCAAACAGCTGCCGCCTACGGTCAAGGAAGTGATTGAGCGGACAGTAAGCGGTTTTATGGGTAGCGAAATAAAGTCCCTGCCTCCGCGGGAAAGGCAGCAAGTTGAAAATCAAGTCATAACCCAAGTGATAGCGCAATTCACCGACCTTTTGGAGCCGTATTTCAGGTACTTTCCGCCAATCTTGGCGTTCGGTCTGTTTCTGATATTGCAAGGATTGAGTTTTATTTTTGTCTGGCTGGCCGTTGGCATTTCCGTTCTTTTATTCTGGGCAATGAAAAAATCCGGCTTGGTCCGGATTCGGGTTGTGCA
>CAYHMZ010000006.1:5830-7091 GCA_964357835.1 uncultured Candidatus Saccharibacteria bacterium | reverse complement strand
CGACTACTACACAATTTTAGGGGTTCTAAGAAGCGCCTCGCAGGATGATATCAAGAAGGCCTATAGAAAACTGGCCCATCAGCATCATCCGGACAAGCAGGGCGGAAACGAGGTCAAGTTCAAGGAAATAAACGAGGCCTACCAAGTGCTTTCCGACCCTAAAAAGCGTTCGCAATACGACCAGTTTGGATCGGCTTTCGGTTCGCAAGGTCCATTTGGCGGAGCCCAGGGTCCATTTGGCGGGTTTGGTCGTGGCGGATTTGACGGTTTTGATTTTTCTCAAGACCAGTCCGGATTCGGCAGAGATTTTAATTTAGAGGATCTCTTTGATCTTTTCACGGGAAGTTTCGGCAGTCCTTTCGGCAGGGCCCGAGGCGAGCGCGGGGGCGCAAGACAAGCGCAGGAAAGATCGGGCCGCGGCGAGGATATAAAAATTAACCTGAAAATCAGTTTTCATGACGCCGCTCGCGGTGCGGCCAAGCAGGCGGAGTTATCCAAAGATGTCATTTGCCAAGAATGCGGAGGTTCGGGCGCCAATCCGCCGGCTGGCGGAGGGAGCGGCCTGACCGATTGTTCGGTATGTCAAGGCAGCGGGGAGATAACCGAAACTATGGGTTCTTTGTTTGGCAATTTTACCAGAATTTATGCTTGCTCCGTTTGCTTAGGTAGCGGCAAGGTGCCCAAGAATAATTGCCCCGCATGCAAGGGAGAAGGCAGAAAACACGGCAAGGATATGTTTGAAATAAATATTCCCGCGGGCGTAAAAGACGGTGATTTAATAGTAATGAAAGGCAAGGGGCAGGCGGGTTTTCGCGAGGTGCCGGCGGGGGATTTATATGTCCAGATAAACGTTGAAACAGATAAGGGGTTCAAACGAATTGGCAATGATGTGCTATACGAATTGCCGGTAAAATTAACAGATGCGCTCTTGGGCGCGCGCGTTCTTGTGCCTACTCTTGACGGCGAAAAAGAAATAGAAATACCGGCGGGAACGCAGGGCGGAGACGAGTTAAGACTAAAGGGTCTTGGCATTCACGGCCATCGCAAGGGAGACCAGATAGTTAAAATAAAAATAGAGATTCCCAGAAAACTAAGCGGCAAGGCAAGAAAAATAGCGGAAGAGCTGGCGGAGGAAATAGGGAGCTAACGGGATGAGTCCCGAACGAGACAGCCAAATCAATGTCAACGATTATTTTTAGAAAATTATGATAACCGATTTTGTTAAAATTAATTTATATGATACGGAAATGCTCCTTGAGCA
>CAYHMZ010000006.1:0-5730 GCA_964357835.1 uncultured Candidatus Saccharibacteria bacterium | reverse complement strand
TTCGTTTATTTTGATAAATTGCGGGAATTACTGAAGATCTGGCCGGAATTTTGGCTACATATCGGGTTATTCTTAATATTCTTTATTATCAGTTTGCTGGTTCTCAACCGTTCCGCCTTAAAACATTCCATGACTTTGCGGGAAACCTCATTTTTCCCGATAATTTTTGCCGCCATATTAGAAATCGGGTTTCTGGCGAGTTTGATAATGGCGTACCTCCCCTCGGAAATTGGCGGTAGCCTGCCCGTCTGGGCCGTTAAATTTTTCGGCACGCAAAATGCCCAATTCTGGTGGGCGCTGGCTCCTCTCGTATTATTGATTTTTATGAAGCGCAAAAACAGAAAGGAAGCCCCTAGTCCTTAGACACCCTTTCCACGTATTGACCCGTTTCCGTATTAATTCTGATCGTATCTCCATCTTCAACAAAAAGAGGGGTGTTTACGGTTGCGCCGGTTTCAATCACGACTTGTTTAACCCCGCCCTGGGCGGTATCGCCTCGTATAGCTGGCGGCGCTTCCACGACCTTAAAATCCATCTTGACCGGCAGTTCTATGTTAATTATCTGGTCGTTGAATAAAATTGTTCCCACAATCAAATTGTTTTTGAGATATTTCGTAGCATCACCAAGAATCTTCTCTTCTAATTTAAAACGCTTTGAAGGATCGTCTTTTTTGCTGAACCAGTATTCGTCTCGGTGGCCGTAAAGGAATTTTACTTCTTCCCTTTTAATATCCGCCTCTTCAAAGACGTCCGACTGGGCGAAATTTCTCTCCACGATTTTGCCGTTTAGCAGATTGCGCATTCTTGTCTGCACAACCGGCCGGCGCTGCTGCATTTTGAGGTGGTGCGACTCTAAAACGACCCACGGCTGGCCCTCTAAAATAAAAAAAGTCTTCGGTTTCAGTTCGTTTACGGATAGCGACATAATTAGCTGGCAAGAAGGTTATGCTTTTGGATTGTATTAGTTTTCTTGTCTTTTTGCAACTGTCTAGCGTCTATTTTTTGGAGAAGAGGAGAGAAACCAAAAAGAGGGCGGAGCTGGCAAGGATTACGATCGGGCCGGGAGGAAGATTAAATTTGGCGGCGATAGCCATGCCGCCTAGCAAACTTATTAAACCAATGAGCGCGCTTGCGATGGTATAGCCGCGCAAGCTGGAGGTAATACTTCTTGAAGTTATTGCGGGGATAATAACCAAGGCGCCCATCAGAAGAGAGCCTACGGCCTTAATTCCCAGGGCAACGGCGATGGCCACCAGCAGTAAGAAGATAAAATTTAATTTGGCCACTTTAACGCCGGAAGCTCTGGCAAGGTCGTGAGATATTGTGCTTAATATGAAACCCTTGGAAATGCCGCGCATTGCCAAGATGAGGATGGCCGAGAAGATAACGGACAAATAAGCATCAACCGCGGATATTTTTGAAATGTCGCCGAATAGGGCTTCAAGGAGTTCGCTCTCGGGCGTAATTAAAAAACCTATTGCCAGAGAGACGGTAAAAATAAGGCCAATTAAAGATTCGGTTGATAATTCTGTTTTGTTTTCAATCAGCCATACGAATACTATGCCGATAAATAGAGTGGCGAACGCCCCAATAAAAGGGTTTATATTGAGAAGGATTGCAATGGCCAGGCCCGGCAAGGCAACATGGGAAAGCGCATCGCCCACCAATGCCATCCGCCGCAAAATCATAAAAGAGCCCACATAACCTGCGGCAAGCCCTATGAATATCGCAGAGATGATCTGAAAATTGGTCATAATACTGAAATATCACGGTCGTGGTGATGACGCTCCACCTCTTCTCCATAGAGATGGTGCAGGAGCTTGCGATCCAATACCTCATGCGGCCGCCCAAAGAAAATTTGTTTTCTATTTAGGCCCAGCACATTGTCGGTAAAATCGTGGACGACGCTTAAATCGTGTGAGATTAAGATTACCGTAAGTTCGGCGCTTGCCTGCAACTTGCGGAAAAGCCCGTAGATCGTTTCTTCACCGGCGATATCAATGCCCGCGGTCGGTTCGTCAAAGAGTAGAACATCCGGTTTGCCGGTCAGCGAGCTGGCAATAAGCAATCTCTGCAATTGTCCGCTGGAAAGCTGCCCCATTTTTTTATCCAATAACCATTCGTATCCCTTGTTTTTTTTGTGGAGCCCGACATCTTCCAGCGCTTTTTCCGTTTCTTTTTCGGGTCTCGCCCCTCTCAACGCCATAAATTCCCCCGCGGTTAGCGGGAAATCTTTTTCCACCGCCAGTTTTTGAGGGACGTAGCCGGTTATTATTCCCTTTTGCCAGGTAACTTTGCCGGAGTAGGGGACAAGGTCAAGCAGTGCTCTGAATAGCACGCTCTTCCCCGAACCGTTCGGGCCCACCACGGCCAAAACCTCGCCCCTTTTCAGGGAAAAATTAACATTTTCCACAACTTTTTGGCCGTAAAATTCAACCGAAAGTTTTTCTACTTTCAGGATCTCTTCGCCCATTGATAAAATATTAACATTTTTTATACTCATTCTAAAACTGCGCCGATAAAATTTTGATTACCTCTGACGAAATCTCCTGCGGACATCTGTTTCTTGCCTTCGGGCTGAACGGTTTTTAAGATAATCAAGCCTTCTCCCGTCCCGACGGCTATCTTGTTTTCTCTTTGAAAAACTTGGCCGGGCTTGCAATGGGCACCATTGCAAGCTTGCAATGGTGCCCATTGCTCAACCTCCGAAATTTTAAGTATTTTGCCGTCCCAAACCGTCCAAACGCCCGGTTCAGGATTAAGAGCGCGAATTTGGCGGTCAATTTCTTCGGCGGCCTTGTTCCAGTTGATTCTGGCGTCTTCCCGCGTGAATTTTTTGGTGAATGTCGCTTGCGAGTGGTCTTGCTCTACTAATTTGACTTTCCCTGTCAAATAATCTGGCAGTATTTTAATCAATAATTCTGCTCCGGATTTTGCTAATTTAGTTTCCAGTTCCTCATATTTTTCACTGGACTCTATACCCTGAACTTTAAACCCTATGATGGGCCCGTGGTCAACTTCCTTGTCAATTTTTATAATCGTAATGCCGGTTTCTTTTTCGCCGTTTAAGATGGTGGATTGAATCGGGGTTGGCCCGCGGTATTTCGGCAAAAGCGACGGATGGATGTTAAGGATGCCGAGACGCGGCAGGTTAATGATTTCTGCCGGTATGATTTTACCGTAAGCGGCAACGATACCCAAAGTGAGTAGTGAGTAGTGAGTAGTGAGTAGTTTTAAAAACTCGTTGTTGCCTCGTAATTTTTCGGGTTGCAAAACCTTCAAACCCAATTTTTGAGCAGCTACTTTTACCGGCGGGGGAGTGAGGACTTTTTTTCTGCCGACCGGTTCATCTGGATTCGTAATCACGGCAACGATTTCATAACCCTCTTTTATAAGAGTTTCCAGCGCCGGAACCGCAAATTCCGAAGTCCCGAAGAAGATTATTCTAATAACCGAGTTGTCCATAGTATTAGTAGTTGACCCCATTTGGGATTCCCGCTTTACGGGATTTGACGGGGTTGACCTGTCTATAAGATTTTGATAACATCTTAATTGAGGTGATAGTGTGATACCATTCCATCAAAGTCCTGGTGTTGTGATCAGGCGTTTGTACTTCGCGGAGAGGAGCATGGCGCCTGGGAGGAGGGCAAAAAGACCCTCCCCAGTGGTAATAAATCCCTCACCGGCTCCGGCGGAGCTGGTGAGTTTCTCTAGGGCCTGCCTTGCCCTCATGCAAGGCGGGGTTCCGGAGGAGGAAGCGATGGTGCTCATCGCTTCCGGTAGGAAATAGGAAATTACCAGAGTAGTCACCTCCCCCGGGCAGGCGCGTTGCAGTCGCTTTCGGCAAAATTGCGGTTGTTCTGCGCCTGCCGCTTTTTAATTGCTTTAAACTCTCTGGTCTTTTATCAATTTGCCCTGTAGATGGTCGTATTCGTGCTGCAAGACCCTGGCGAGAAGTCCCCTTGCTTTGAATTTTATCTTTTTTCCGTTTTCATCCAGCGCTTTTAATTTTACCTTCTTTGCCCGTTTTATTTGGCGCCAATAATCGGGCATACTCAAGCATCCCTCTTCTGCCTCCGCTAACTCTTTTGAATATTCAGTAATTTCCGGATTTATAAATGCGTCCGGAACGCTGTTTTCTTCCGCCAGTTTTTTGTCTATGACAAAAATTTGCAAATCCTGCCCAACTTGATTCGCCGCCAGGCCTACGCCCCGTGATTCAACCATTATCTTTCTCATATCAGAAACCAACGTCTTGATTTCGGGCGTAATTTCTTTTATCCCCTTTAACTTTTTACGCAATATTTTATCCGGCTCTTTTGTTATTTCCATCCCGTACGAGATAGGAAATGCTCTTTGAGCATTTCCGTGTCATATAAGTTAATCTTAATAATATCGGTTAATCATAAGTTTATAAAAATAGTCGTTGAAATTGCTCTAGCTATCTCGTTCGGGATCCATGCCTCTTTTTTATCTTTTTTCTCTTTTGGGTTTTCTTTTTTTTCGGTTTTCTAGACGACGACAAGTAGAGAAAGAGTTTCCCGGGCGTTTCTATCTCTTTGGCTTGCCTTAATTCGGCGAATATCCTGTACGCGCGGGGCAGGCCGACGTTCTTGATTATGCCGAGATACATAGCGAATTTTTCCGGTTCACCGCAAAATTCGGAGATTTCTTTGGCAAGAGCGTGCATTTCGGTATGAATGCCCTTCTCCGGTTTTTTTACGAAATATTCTATTTTCTGGAATTGCCCGCTCATCCCACCCCATAATAGTTGAAAATCGTAAATTTTGCTATACTTTAGTTATACATGAAGAAAGAGATCAGGGTGCGAATGGCGCCCTCTCCAACCGGATATTTACATATCGGGATCGCAAGGACGGCGCTTTTTAATTACCTTTTTGCCAAACACAACAATGGCAAGTTCGTTTTGCGCATAGAAGATACCGATTTGGAAAGGTCGGAAAAAAAATTTGAAGACGATATTCTTACTGGTTTAAAATGGCTCGGCCTTAGTTGGGATGAATTTTACAAACAAAGCGATCGGATTCCCATCTATTCCAAATATATCCAAAAACTTTTAGACAACGGCAGAGCTTTTTGGTGCTACCATACAGAGAAGGAGCTTGAACAAGAGAAGATAGAGCAATCAGAGAAGAAAGAATTACAGAGACATGTATGCAAATATAAAGGAGAAAAAACGGAAACTGGCGACATAAAGCGGGGAATTATTAGGTTAGTGGTTGATGAAAATTCTGCTAGGAAAATAAATTTTGAGGATATCATTCGCGGCAAAGTTGAATTCGAAGAACGTCTACTGGGCGATTTTAGCATCGCCAAGAATACAGAGACCCCATTGTATAATTTTGCCGTGGTTGTAGATGATTACGAAATGGACATTACACATGTGATCAGGGGGGAAGATCATATCGCAAATACGCCAAAACAAATACTTTTGCAAGAAGCTCTCGGTTTTGAGAGGCCTCAATATGCTCACCTGCCGCTGATTTTAGGAGAAGACAGGTCAAAGCTTTCAAAAAGGCATGGGGCAGTTTCGCTGAACGAATACCGCAAGCAGGGCTATCTGCCGGAAGCGATTTTTAATTTTCTGGCACTGCTCGGCTTTACTCCGCCGGAAGGCAAAGAAATTTTATCGCGGGAGGAGCTTGTCGAAATTTTTGATTTGGTAAAAATCCACAAATCCGGCGCGATTTTTGATACCCGGAAGCTTGA
>CAYHMZ010000005.1:0-16482 GCA_964357835.1 uncultured Candidatus Saccharibacteria bacterium | reverse complement strand
ATCGCCATTCTTTTGCAGCAAAGAGGAGCCGGGCTTTCGGGCGCATTTGGCGGCGGCGAAGGCAGTGTTTATTCCACACGGCGCGGAGCCGAAAAAATCATTTTTATTACCACGATTATAATCGCCATTTTGTTTTTTGGTATTTCCGTTGTTAGAATCCTTCTATAAGCGCGATGCAAAATCTATGAATGACATGCGAATATTACGAATAGGATTAATCTTTTTATTCGCATCATTCGCCCGCCGGAGGCGGATTATTCGTTGATTCGCATCGGGGTTATTTATTAACGATCCAAATCAATTAGATAATTTTTTTGTATCACTAAAGGCGCCGAAAAAGGAAAAGCGGGAGCGCAAAAACCGCTTTACCGACATCCTTCCTACCAAAAAACAGCTGCGCCACCTGCCGAAGGTACTTTCCAAAAGAGAAAGATATCTGATTTTGGTTTTAGGCGTGGTAGCCATTGTTTCCCTGCTCGCCATCCCGATAAGCGCCTACTATCATTTCACCAAATCGGCACCGGATTACGGCGGCAGTTTTACCGAAGGACTCATCGGCACGCCTAAGCACATCAATCCTCTGTTAGCGCAGGCAAGCGATGTGGACAGGGATCTGTCCAATTTGATCTACTCCGGCCTGATGAGATACGGCGACAATGGAGAGCTTGAGCCGGGTCTTGCCGGTTCTTATAGCGTATCTGACGACGGCATGAGTTACACTTTCAAATTAAGAAGCAACCTCAAATGGCACGACGATCAACCGATAACAGCCGATGATGTCATATTCACCATTCTGACCGCCCAAAATACGGATTATGGCAGTTTTCAAATGCCAAACTGGCAAGGCGTGGATGTCAGCAAGCTGGATGAGCAGACAGTCGTGTTTAAGCTCAAAACCAAGTATGCGCAGTTCCTCGGCAACACGACCCTCGGAATATTGCCGAAACATATATGGGAAAACGTAAAAGCCGCCAACTTTGCCTTGTCGGAAATGAACATTAAGCCGACGGTCGGTTCGGGGCCTTATAAATTTTCAAAAATAAAACGGGATTCGCTCGGTAACGTAAAATCATTTGAGTTGGAGGCGTTTGACAAGTATTTCGCGGGGAAGCCGTATATATCAAAAATAGTCTTCAAATTTTATGCCTCTGACGATGAGCTAATAAGCGCGTACAACGGCAGTGACATAGACGGCATCGGTTCCGTGTCCCCGCAAAAAATAAACTCAATCCGCTTTCTAGGCCAATTGAAAATCAAAAAACTTAAATTACCCAGATACTTTGCTGTTTTCTTTAACCAAAACCAAAGCAAACAATTGTCCGACAAAAATGTGCGCATAGCGCTAAGTTACGCCACCGACAAGAAAGAAATTCTCAAGGAGATTTTATCCGATAATGGCACGATCGTTGATTCCCCAATGCTACCCGGCATCATTGATATCCCTGACGACGCGGAAAAGTACAATTTTGACCCTGAAAAGGCCAAGAAGGTCCTGGACGACGCGGGCTGGAAGTTTTCCGAAAATCCGCCAGCCGGCGGAGGGGTCAGAGAAAAAGCGGCACCACCCGCCAAGAAAGGGGCAACTCCCGCCGAACCTACGAAACTTGAAATACGCCTTACCACTTCAAATTGGCCAGAACTGACCTTGGTTGCCGACCAAGTCAAAAAACAATGGGAGGCCGCGGGAGCAAGGGTCAACGTAGAAACACTGGACCTGTCCGAATTACAACAAGTTATCAGGGACAGGGATTACGAAGCTCTTCTTTTCGGAGAGGTTTTAGGACTTGACCCCGACCCCCTTAGTTTTTGGCATTCGTCCCAGAAAAGAGACCCCGGGTTAAATCTCGCTCTTTATGATAATAAGGACGCGGATAAATTGCTTGAAGACGCCAGATTGACGCAGGACAAGTCCGCGCGGCTTTCCAAATATGACGACTTTCAAAAAATCGTGGCCAAAGACGTACCGGCGATTTTCCTTTATAGCCCGGATTATCTCTACGCCCAGCCTGCCAAGATAAAAAACAACAACACGAGCATCGTTTTAACTCCTTCAGACAGATTTGCAACGGTTAATCAGTGGTACATAGACACAAAGCGAATCCGCCGGTAGATTTGACGGTGCCCTGCTATTTTGCTATAATGGAATTTCAATATATTGTCTCTCTAAAGTCGGGAAAAGAGCTAAATCATTCTCTTTATTAAACATCGCGTCTAAGCGCGGATGTGGTGGAACTGGCAGACACGTAGCGTTCAGGGCGCTATGGGAGCAATCCCGTGGGAGTTCAAATCTCCCCATCCGCACACCCTACATCTTTTCTATAAATGAATAGCGAAAAACTGCTTGATGTTAAGATCATTCTGAACGAATCGTATATTAAAACTATCAAAAATAGTGTCGGTTCGAATTTATTCCGCAATCTCTACGCTTCTGTTAATGGCAAAAAGAAAGACATTTTGGAAGACGGGATATTGTCTTGTGCCGTTTTTACCTCCTCAATTTTGTATCTTTTCAAACTAATAGCCGATGTACACACAACCGTTAGAGGAACGGCCGCCGACCTTGAAAAATCCGGATGGATCAAGATAAAAAAACCGAGGGAAGGCGCAGTTCTGATTTGGGAAGCGCAAGAATTCAAAAGTGGCGATGCGCACAAACATATAGGTTTTTATATCGGCAAAAATAAAGCAATAAGCAATTTCTATAAGAAATGCTATCCGATTTTGCACCACTGGACCTTCGGCGTGAAAAACAGCCGGCCGGTCCGTAAGGTTGAGCAAATATTTTGGAATAAAAAAATAGATAAATAAGATATTAAATGATAACAACTATGACTGACGACTCAAAAGTACGATTGGTGTCCATAAAGACCCGAATTCGCCCGCCAGAATTTTTCAAAGAAAAATTCAAGCGGGTAAACCGCGGAAACGAAAATCAACAGAAGAATATTTCTGCCAACACGGCGGTTAATTTATCATTGGCTCCGCAGCGTCTATCCGGCCGAGGCAAGCTACCGCGCTATAACGACAGACGCAGAGACCTGCCGAGATCGCGGCGATTAGCGCCTATCCCTCGGCCAGAAAGAGAAAGCGAGGAATCGGGCGAAAAAAACACCCTGAAGATCGTTCCTCTTGGCGGACTGGGCGAAGTTGGCAGAAACATGTCTGTGCTTGAATACGGGAACGATATAATTGTAATTGATACCGGCTTCGGTTTTCCCGAAGATGACATGCCGGGCATTGATTATACCCTCCCAAACACCGGCTACCTTGACGGCAAACAGGACAAAATCAAGGGCATGATACTTACCCATGGCCATATGGACCATATAGGCGGCCTTCCCTATCTGATACAACGACTAGGCAATCCAACTATTTACACTATGGAACTTACGAGGGGCATAGTTATCAGGCGGCATCAGGAATTCCGTTCACTCCCCGAACTTGATATTAATCTTGTCCACCCGGGAGAAAAGATACATCTTGGTGAATTTGAAATAGAATTTTTCCACGTAAACCATAATATCCCGGACGACACCGCGCTCATTATCTCTACGCCAGCGGGCCGTGTCGTCCATACGGCTGATTTCAAATTTGATCCGACGCCTCTCAATGAGAAACCGGCCGACCTTGAATTTATAAAAAGCATAGGCGACAGAGGCGTTACGGTTTTGATGTCAGATTCAACCGGCGCCGAAAAAGACGGAACTTCAATTTCCGAAAGCGTGATCCAGGATAATCTTGAGATTATCTTTAAGGAATCAACGGGAATGATAATCGCCGGCACATTTTCGTCACTGATAAACCGCATCCAGCAGTTGATCACCCTGTCGGAACAATACGGCCGCAAGGTGGTGTTTGACGGATTCAGCTTGAAGAGCAACGTTGAAATCGCCATAGAATTGAATCAGATCAAAATTAAAAAAGGCACGCAAATTCCCATTGACCAGATTGACCGCTATCCCCGCCCGAAGGTAACGGTCATAGGCACGGGCGCGCAGGGAGAGGGACAGGCGGTTTTGATGCGCATCGCTTCCGGAGAGCATCGCCATATTCAGCTAAAAAAGAATGATTCGGTTATTTTCTCTTCTTCCGTCATCCCCGGCAACGAAAGGACGATTCAGCGGCTGAAAGACCTCTTCTACCGCCTCGGCGCCAGAGTGTATCATTACGGAATGATGGACATTCACGCCTCGGGACACGCCTATAGGGGCGACTTGAAACAAATGATCCGTCTCATCAGGCCTAAATTTCTCATGCCCATCCACGGCCATTATTCCATGATGGTTAACCACGGCTACCTTGGCCAGGAAGAGGGCGTCCCCGAAAAAAATATTATTATCGCCGACAACGGTTCCATAATCCATATCACTCCCGATGAATGGTGGTTTGACAAGAAAACCGCCCCCTCGGACAGCATAATGGTGGACGGTCTTGGCATTGGCGATATCGGCAATGTGGTTTTGCGCGACAGACAGGTTCTTGCCGAAGACGGGATGTTCGTAATCGTGGCTCTGATTGATTCAAAGACCGGAAGGGTCCGTGGAAGTCCCGACATAATCTCCCGCGGATTTGTTTATCTGAAAGAGAACAAGGAGCTTTTGGCGCAAGTTCGTAAAAAGATAAAATTTATTATTGAGAAAAAAACTACGCGGCCGATAAATTGGATCTATTTGAAGGACTCAATTCGGGACGAGATCGGCCTGTTTCTGTTCCAGAAAACCGAGAGACGGCCTATGATATTGCCGGTTGTGATTGAGATCTAATCAAAAATCCGCCTATGGCGGATTTTTGATTTTTGTTTTATCCTTAAATATATGCCAAACAGGATTTTTTCCGGGATACGCCCTTCGGGGAAATTGCATCTTGGCAATTACCTCGGGGCGATAAAAAACTGGATAGAACTGCAGGATAAACCTGATACGGAACGGGCGATTTTCGCGGTTGTTGATTATCACGGCATCACGACTCCGTTTGACCCGAAAACATATCACCAACAGGTCGTGGATGCGGTTTTGGATTTTCTCGCTGCTGGAATTGACCCTAAAAAATCTTTGCTTATCCGCCAATCAAAAGTCCCAGAGCATACCGAGCTTGCCTGGATCTTCAATACGATAACGCCCGTAAGTTGGCTGGACCGTTTGCCGACTTACAGGGAAAAACTTGGCGAGACGGGCGGTAAATACAATCATATGGGTCTTCTTGACTACCCCGTTTTAATGGCGGCCGATATTTTGCTTTACGAATCAAATCTCGTGCCCGTGGGCGAGGATCAGATGCCTCATATAGATCTGACTAACGAGATCGCCAAAAAATTCAACTCAATGTTCGGTCAAACCTTTGAACCGGTAAAACCGCACCTGGCAACAGGGGCCCGGATTATGTCCCTGCAGGACCCGGCCAAAAAAATGTCTAAGACGGGAGACGAGGGCATAGCGCTCTCCGACAGCCCGGATGAAATTCGGGGGAAAATAAAAGGAGCGGTTACGGATTCGGGTCACGAAATAAAATTTGACCCGGCTGGCAAGCCCGCAATCTCAAATTTACTGACAATATATCATCTGCTTGCCGGCAAAGAGGTCAAAGAAATCGAAAAGGACTATGATGGCAAAAACTACTCCGAATTCAAAAACGACCTTGCTGAGGTAATTGTTGGTTTTCTGAAGCCGTTCCGGGAAAAACGTAAGGAATTATCGGAAGACTTGACTTCCGTTGAAGACCTTCTGGCAGAATCGGAAGAGAAGGCCAAGAAAATCGCCTCTGATAACCTGGAAGAAATAAAACAAAAAATGGGACTACTCTAAAATGAAAACCCCGCCAAATGGCGGGGTTTTCATTTTAGCATCATAGCCCCCATAATTTCCCCGATTTTCTCATCAAGAAGATTTTTTGTTTTCGCCTCCACGACAAGGCGCATTACCGGTTCGGTGTTTGACGGCCGCAAATTAAACCACCAACTTGCCCCGCTATTGGCGGGGTCATTATATTCCACGGTCAGCCCGTCTAATTCGTCTACCTTTCCGTCCCTATATCTCTCTTTCAATTTTCCGAATAGTTCACTAGTGGCTATTGGCCAGTTGCCAGCGGCTATGTTTATTTCCCCCGAATTAAACCAGGTTTTAAATTCCTCAAGGAGTTGATTGATGTTCTTGGCTTGCCCTAAGCTTGCCGAACGGGCCATTATTTTCAAGATGGTCAGCATCGCCGCCAGCGGCAGTTCGCAATAATTATTGTCTTTAAACAACAGGTGGCCCGATAATTCTCCGCCGTAATCGGCACGGCGTTCTATCATCAGTTTTCTGATATGGGGCCTCCCGACTTTTGACTCGTAGATTTTAATTCCCCACTCGTTAAATTTCTCCAGCACCCCTTTTGAAAAATTAGCGGCATAAACGACTTTGGGCTTAAAAAAGAAGCTTTTTCGGCTTTCCACAAGCAAGCCGAGCACTAAATCCGGCCGCACCCGCTCGCCGGCTCCGTCAGAAACAATCAACCTGTCGGCGTCGCCGTCAAAAGAAAATGCAATATCAAATTGTGCTTCGTTATATGAAATTCCTAGGTCGTCCAGCAGGATTCTCGCCTCTTCAGCGCCCGCCTCGCTACCCTTAATTTTTACTTTCAAACCCTTAACGCCAGCCGGGCTGATGCCGGATTTATTTTTCGCATATTCAATGTATTTTCTTTTCATTTCGGCCGCCTGACTTTTACCGACACGGCCGCCATATCTGGAAATTTCCCCGCTTTCGGCCAGTAACTGTTCCACGACCCGAAGACCATTTTCTGAATCCACTTGAGAACCGTTTCCGCGAAAAAGCTTGAAGCCGCCGTATTCCGGAGGATTATGCGATGCCGTTACCATTATTCCCCCGTTTACTCCAAGTTCTTTCAGGGCGAAATAGAAAAGCGGGAGCGAAGAAAGTCCGATATACTCAATATCCCCGCCGGCGCTTATGACGCCTTTCATCAGCGATTCCGCAAGAGTCGGAGAAAAATCCCGTCCATCATTCGCCACCAGAAACTTCTTGCGGTTCAAATAACGGACAAAGGCCCCGCCTAATTGAAAAGCGAAACCGTCGTCAAAATCCTTGCCGTAGATGCCCCTGATGTCGTAATCCCTGAAAATCTCTGGATTGAATTCCATTATATTGATATTCTATCAGATATGCTGTCAATTGGCATCGTGGGGCTCCCGAATGTAGGGAAATCCACACTTTTCAAAGCCCTGACAAAAAAACAGGTTGATATCCAGAATTATCCTTTCACGACGATTGACCCGAATATCGGCGTTGTTGGTGTGCCCGATGAACGGCTTGAATTGCTCGCCAAGATGTCCAATTCCAAGAAAGTCGTGCCGACAGCCATAGAATTCATTGACATTGCCGGATTGGTCAAGGGAGCGGCGACCGGCGAGGGATTAGGCAATAAGTTTCTGGCCAATATCCGGGAGGTAGACGCCATCGCCGAAGTGGTCAGGGTTTTTGAAAACGAAAATATAGTTCACGTCCACAAAAAAATAGACCCCGCGAATGATATAGAAATTATCAACGCCGAGTTGATATTAGCCGACCTGGAAACGGTGGAACGGCGGGTGGAAAAAGCACCCAGGGGCGACCCTAGGACGGCAAGCGAAATATCCGCCCTGAAAAAGCTTAAAGCCGGTTTGGAATCGGGAGTTCTTGCGATAAATATAAAACTTGATGAGAAAGAAAAAGAAACTGCCCGGGAATTAAATCTCCTGACCAATAAAAAGTTTATCTATGTTCTCAATATTTCCGAGGCCCAGCTTACCCCAGTACCATCCGCCAAGGGCGGAGCTACGGGGCAAGCGTCAAATTGGCAGCCCGACGAGACACTCAAAAAGGTTATCGGCGAAAATGATTTTGTGTCAATGTGCAGTACATTTGAATTACTTCTTTCGGAATCAAACGCCGAGGAACAGCAAATTTATCTTGAAGAAGCAGGATTAAAAGAAAGCCGGCTGGATGCCTTGATAAAAAATGCCTATCACACACTTGGCCTCATTACCTTCCTTACAACTGGTGAAGATGAGACCCGCGCTTGGACGGCAAAAGCAGATATGTTTATTCCGCAGGCCGCCCGCGCGATTCATACTGACTTTGAAAAACTCTTCATTAGAGCCGAAGTGATAAATTGGCAAGAATTGCTCAAAATCGGCGGCTGGTCGCAAGCCCGCGCCGTAGGCAAGTTAAAGACGGTGGGCAGGGATTATATTGTTCAGGAGGGAGATGTAGTGGAAATTAAGATTTGACAATAATTACTCGGCATCCTATACTTTCCGCAGATTCTTAAAAACCAAGGAGAAAAAGATGTCGCGCACTCCCAATATCGGCGTGGTTAAGGTAGGATATTGGTCATATGCGGCCAGTGCTATGATAGAATGTCTTAATCTGATTATTAGCAACCAGGTAATAATAATACCTCGCTATGTACTATATGATGCTTGGAAATTTTTTCAGATTGTTTTGGAACACGAAACTGGCGATGCAACTTTTGACAATCCCCTTGCCCGGATAAACGCCCAGGTAATTGTGTCGGAGATTTTGAACGACTGCCCCGTTCTTCAGTCTCGCACGCTTAAAGAAGCAAACGGGCATTTCCGCAGATTCGCAGAATTTTTGGAGGAACTGAAGCAACAACCAGTCGTTCCCCTAAATGACGAAGATAAAAAAAATAGCAACCGATAAGCGGTCTTTTATTTTCTATGGATTTTTGAAAAGTTTTAGCTTTTCCAAAACGATTTTTTTAGTCGCCTCGTATGACGGTTCAAGGAATTTATACGGCGTGGTCTGGCCGGGTTCCTTTTCCAGCTCCCCTTCCAACGCCTCGTGATACGCCACGCGCAATTCGGTATTTATATGGATGTTTGAAATGCCGTTTTTTATCGCTTCCTTTATTTCCTCGTCCTTCAGCCCCGAAGCCCCGTGGAGAATCAAAGTCATCCCGGGCACGACCGCGGTAATGTTTTTCAAAGTCTCAATGTCTAAATGCTCCTCCTGTTCGGTAACGACGCCGTGAATATTGCCGAAAACGAGCGCCAGCCGGTCAACTCCCGTCCGAGCGACAAAATTTTTCGCTTCCTCCGGTTTCGTATAATCTTCTCTGCTGATTTCAACCTTTTTCTGAACCTCGGAACTGCCCTTCAAATATCCCAGCTCTCCCTCTACCGGAATTTCTCTGCCGCTTGACTTCGCAACTTCCCGCGCGTAATCAACCACCTTTTTCGTTAAGGCAATATTTTCCTCATAAGGTAATTTGGAGGCGTCAATAAGAACGGAGTCATAGCCGGCATCAATTGCCGCTTTAGTTGTTTCCCAACTTTTGTGATGGTCAGCATTGAGAAAAACATCGTGGCCTTCTTTTTGATAAGACCTGACCAAGGCTACTGCCTGATCGCGCCCGACAAAATCTGCTTCGCCCTCGGATGTCGCCGCCATCACCGGTACCTTGAGTTCGGCGGCGGCTTCTACAATTGCCCTTAACTGGTCAGCCGTTGAAAAATTAAAATGCCCGATCGCCCATCGGCCGGCTTTGGCTTCCTGGAAATATTCATTTAAAGTTTTGATCATAATCTAATAAACCCCTCTATAATATTTTCCTCTATCAACTTGTTCATTTTATCACGGCCCAGATATTCAATAAAAATCTTGTTCCAGAGAGCCTCCTGCTGATGGTAAAGATATTTGATTTCACCTTTTTTAGCCAGCGACATCGTCAGGTCTATCAAATCAAAGCTTACCAGCTCTTCATCGCCCTCCCCCGTCAGGCCATCGGGGAAAAAGCCGCCGACAAAGTCCAGCTCCTGCCAGCGGCTGAACATTCCGCTCTCGGCGCCGGCAATCATTGAATCAAGTCCTCTTAAATCCCCCTCCGCTCTATACCAATGTTCCGCCTCGGGATTAATATGGGGTTCTATTAAGCGGAAATCTTTCGGATCATCTTTGGCAAGATACCTTTGCACAATTCTTAGGGCGATATTTTCCGACTCCGGCAATTTGCCCTCCGGCACGTCGCCGCGGAGCAGTGATTTCACTTTTACGGCAAAATCCGGCTCCTTTGAAAATTTCCTGAACAATTCCGAATAGAACGGCACTTCGTTCAGATAGTGCAGAAGCAGAGTGAACATGCGGAGGGTTTCACCCGGCATTTCAATTTGTATGGGGATTATGAAGATGACGCCAAGCTCTTTGAGATGACTAAGATTATGATATTTTTTCTCCAAAAATTTCCCGGCCGCATCCAGCCATTCCGGTTCCAGAACTTTCAGCTCAACCTCGCGCTCTTCAAAATCATCGGCGGTCAGATCGTTATAAGCTTCGTCAAAAAACTTGTGCATCCATTCCGTGTTTTGGGTAAAACGCAGGGCGCTGAAAACCGATGACAGGCCCTTTTTCTCAACCAGCTCGGTTGCGGTTTTAAAGCCGAAAAAATCAAGCATGCTCTGCGGCGGAAATTTTTCAAGCATCTCAACGGCTTTCTCTTTCTTTATGAAAAATCCGGGGCCGGGCTTGGCAAGGGCCAGCGCTATGTCGCAAAGTTTCCCGCACTTGCCCGACATTTTTGACAGATCAGGTTTATCCAGAAAATCATACAAACGTTCATCAATATTTTTGATGTACCCGACCAAAGCGTTATGGACATCCTTTGCATTTAGATTATTCTCCGGCAGGCCTAGTTCTTTCAGCGTTTGCTTAACCAAGGTTTCGTTTTCTTCAACTATTCTTTCCATCACCCCGCTTTTGCCGGTCAATTTCTCCATTTTTTTCTCTAAATCCAAAAGCGCCTCGGGTTGAGTGCGCAATATCATGGCTAATTTGTTGTGGATTTCTGACATAAAAAGGATTTAGGGTGTAGGATTTAGGGTGTAGTGAAAAACTCAATAAAATCGGGGGTGTTTTTTTATCTTTCAACTACTTCAACTAACGGCCACGGACCCCAATCTCCTTTTTTTAAAATCCCCGCTTTCGCTCCCCATTTCGTTACAACCGATGACGCATTTGCCGTCGCAAACTGAATCGCTTTTTTGATATCTCCGCTCTTGATATACTCGCATACAAACCCCGAATTAAACGCGTCTCCTGCTCCGGTCCTTTCAACTATCGGTGAATCGGGCACTCCGGCGGAATATTTTTTGCCGTCAAAACACACCTGCACGCCATTATGGCCGTCGGTCAAAATAAAGATGCCGCTACAAACGTCCCTGAACTTTTTGAAAAGCTCCTCCTCTTCTTCCAGTTTTACACCGAACAATCCGGCGGCCTCTTCTTTGTTAACCGCAAAAATATCAATATGCTCTAAAAGCGGTTTCAATTTTTCCAAGCCATGAGCCAATTCTTTGCCCCCCGGGTTAAAAGCAATTTTTGTCTCTCCCTTAATTGCGTGGCTAATCAGAGCATCAAGTAAATCATAATGCCCGCCGAGGGAATTAACATAAAACCACTTGGCCCTAAGCTTATCAAAAGGTACCTTGTTTACGTCAAAATGCTGGCCCTCTCCTTTGTAACTCAAAATGGTACGTTCGGCATTTGGATGTACCAGTATTACGGAATAAGCGGTGAGATCGTCGCTATGCTTTTGAAAAAGCGGTTCCACCCCCTCTTTTTTCAATTCATCAACAATTTCTTCTCCCGCCGCATCTTCGCCGATTACCCCGATGCAAGCTGTTTTGAATCCCTGCCTGCCGAAAGTTACCGCCGCGTTCGTCCCTCCTCCACCGGTGGTAAAAACTATTTTTTTTATTTCAATTTTGGAACCGAGGGGAAAACATTGTTCAACCCCCGTCGGTGAATCAGCATGTTTGCGCAATTCAAACCCCTCGGCCTCCAAAAGGACGTCGCGAGTCGCGGAACCGATACAAATAATGTCGTGCATAAATTAGGAATTTGAGGCCGCCTTAAGTTGGTTTATTGCCATTTCGATATCTTTGCTTTCCCAAATATAACTCCCGGCTATCAGTATGCTTGCTCCTGCCTTGACTAATTTAGGAGCGGTTTCGGGATTAACTCCTCCATCAACCTTAATCGGTTTATCCGGATAAAAGTAGTGAAAATCGGAAATCTTATCCAAAACCGACTCCACAAATTCGCCGCCGTAAAACCCGGGTTCAACTGTCATAAAATGCACAAAATCAATATAATCTACAAAGGGTTCTATGCGGTCGGTCGGGGTCTGCGGATTAATCGCTATCCCCACCGATTTATCGGCTTCTTTTATCGTATCTATAACTTCCTGCGCCTTTTGGGTAGCCTCTATATGAAAAACAAAACTTTCGGCTGGCGTCCTAAGCCAGCGGACAATGTGATTTTCAGGTTTTGAAACCATCAGATGCACTCCGATCTTCAAATCCGTTTCAACCGTCTCCGTCTCTTCAAATCCGGGGATTGTTATATTAGGAACAAAAATGCCGTCAGCAATATCAAGGTGGACGCTATTGGCATACGGTTCAACTGCAATTATCTTCTCCACTAATTCTTCTCTAGTTTTGACGAGAATTGAAGGGATTATCTCTATTGACATTTATTTAACCAGGTTAGGCGGCGTTCTGCCTTCAAGGGCCTCAATTATATTATTTGCCGCAAGTTCGGCCATTTTGGAACGTGTTTTAACAGTCGCCGAAGCGATATGCGGGGTCAGGACAATATTGTCCAATTCTTTCAACTCGGGGGTAATCTCCGGCTCAAATTCAAACACATCCAGCGCCGCTCCTTTTATCACGCCGTTCTTCAGGGCTTGGGCGAGCGCTTTTTCATCAATAATGGGTCCGCGCGATGTGTTGATCAGATAAGCCGAAGTTTTCATCTTTTTCAAACGCTCTTCGTTTATTAAATGATGAGTGGGTTCAAGAAGAGGCACATGCAGAGAAACAAAATCGCATTGAGGCAAAAGTCCATCAATGCTTGCTACATAGATTGCTCCGAATTCCTTCTCAAAATCAGGGTTTGGCTTAGGGTCAGTATAAAGCACCCTCATTTCAAAGCCCTTGACAGCATGATAGGCCACCCGGGAACCGATTCTGCCGAGACCGATTATGCCCAAAGTTTTTTCGCGTAAATCAGTACCCAAAAGCAGTTCCGGCCCCCAGGCGGTAAATTTCCCCGCCCGGGCAAATCTGTCGGCTTCCGGAATTCTATGAGCGATCGCCATCATCAGGGCAAAAGTATGTTCGGCAACGGTTTCTGTAAGCACCTCCGGCGTGTTGGTAACCATAATATTTCTCTGCTTGGCTGTTGATATGTCAATGTTATCAAAACCAACCGCGAAATTCGCAACAATTTTCAGCGTCGGCAAACCGGCATCCATAACTTCCGTCGTAATTTTATCGGTCAAAACAGAAAGAATCGCATCGGCGCCCTTGGCGCCCTCTTTTAGCTCGTCCAAAGTCGCGGCCCGCTCTTTTGCCGCTTCATTTACGACGACCTCGTATCCCTTATCCTTTAACTTTTGTACCCCGACCTGTGGGATAGGCCTAGTTATAAAAATTTTCATAAAGCTTCTGTCCCGATTTTGTTTCCCGACCCTGTCGGGATTACAAAATCGAGGATCCTCGATTTTTCTATCTCGATCAAAGATCGAGGATGAAAAATCGGGAGAATCGGCCTTGTGACAAAAACTTTCATTTTTCTAATTCCTTTATTTTATTTATTCTCCTCACAAACCTTTCGTGCCCCTCAAAGGGTGTTTCCAAAAACATTTCTACTATATCTTTGGCTTCCTTTTCGCCCATAAAATCACTGGGTAAAGTCAGAATGTTTATATTATCATCATTTCGCGCCAGACGCACCTGCTCCGCGTTGAAACCCAGCACCGAGCGCGTCCCCTTAAATTTGTTGGCAACGATATCCATTCCGGCGCCGTTGCGGCAAATTAATATTCCCCTGTTCACGTCGGGATCTTGGGCGACTTTTTCGGCTACTTCGGAAGCATAATCAACATAGTCGTCATCTTTATTATACTCAAAAGCGCCCATATCTTCATAATCATGGCCAAGCTCACCAAGAAATTTCTTGAGTTTTTCTTTTAGTTCGTACCCACGATGGTCAGCACCCAGAAAAATCATTTTAACTTGTTCAAATAATTAACTACATTCAGTACCGCCGTTGTCCCCTGCCCCGCCGCTATTATTATCTGTTTGAACGGCACGTCCGTCAGGTCGCCGGCGGCATAAAGGCCGGGGATATTGGTTTCACAGTTTTTATTTACGACAACTTCCCCAAAAGAATTTTTTTCCGTCTCTGGCGGGACAAGAGCGGAATTAGGCGCCATACCGATGTGGACGAAAATTCCGTCAACTTTAAATTCTTGGGTATCGCCCACTTCGTCGTCATACTTCAGGCCGCTCACAAATTCACCGCCGATAATTTCTTTGGCCTTGGCATTATAGATTATCTCAACATTCTTCTTGGTTTTCAACTTATCAAGCAGTATTGTGTCGCCCTTGAAAACCGGGTTTTTATTTATTACATAAACCTTCTCGGCAATATCGGTAAGCATTAAACCGGATTCAAGGGCTGAATTCCCCCCGCCGATAACAGTTACGATCTTACCGGAAAATAACGGTCCGTCGCAAACGGTACAATAAGTTACGCCCTTATTGCGAAATTCCTTTTCGCCGGGGATATTCAACTCTTTGGGATGGACGCCCGTCGCAACTATAACCGCCTTGGCGGCATAATCGCATCTGCCAGTTTTATTATCTTTAACGGCAATACAAAATGTTCCGTCTTCAAGACGGGTAATTTTTTCAACCTCAATACCCTCCTCCGGCTCAACGCCGTAAAATTTAAGATGCTCCTTAAACTGCTGGGCCAAGGTTATGCCGTCGGTTTGGATTACACCGGGCCAGTTGCCGATCTCGCCGGAAGTGGCCACTTCCCCGCCGAAATCCTTGGTAATCATCTTAAAATTCAAATTCCGCCTCGCGGCGTAGATCCCGGCGGCCGTCGCGGCGGCAGAACCCCCGATTATTATCAGGTCAAACATAAGTAATTTACGATTTATGATTTACGAATTGCGAATAAATTATAGCACGAATCGGGGCAGAAAACAAAAAAACCGCCTTTCGGCGGCTCGATTGGTACTAAAACCTGAAATATTCACGGAGCATTTTATCCAATTCGCCTGACCCGCTGGTAATGCCGTCCAGCAATCTTTTCCTCTGGCTCCTAATTCGTTTTCTACGGTCCCATTTATACCTGAGCAGGCCCACCAACAGGCCGCTGACGGTAAAGAAACCAAAGAACATTAGCGCACCCAGACCGGCCGCGTAATCTTTTCCCGAAACAGCCGCTTTCAACCATTCCCAGGTGCTACTGTAACCCGGGACGCGACCAAAGCAGAGAATAAAAAGTGAGGCCAAAAGGGATAAAAAAACCCCACCAACAAGATAATTCTGCAGCGCCGGATTATTTTGTTTCACTGGTTTCTCCTTTCTTTTCCACGATTTTTGGGCTATCGTGGAGATGTGAAGAACTGTAAAGCATTATATCTCGTTGTAATTTTGCTGTCAAGTGTCGTCGTCCATTTTTTGTTTTTCGGCCACCCGAACAAGACGGTTTTTGACGAGGTCCATTTCGGCAAATTCATTTCCGGCTATTTCACTCACGAGTATTTTTTTGACATCCATCCCCCGCTGGGGAAATTGCTTATTTCCGGCATGGGTTATCTTGCCGGTTTCCAACCCGGTTTCAGCTTCGCCGAGATCGGCCAAAAATTTCCAGATAATATCTATCTCTGGTTGAGACTACTGCCGACTCTCGCGGGCGTTTTGCTCCCCCTTGTTATTTTCTTTCTCGTTCTCCGATTGGGACTCTCACGCATTGCCGCGTTCACGGCCGCCATGCTGGTTGTTTTTGAAAACGCTCTGCTGGTCCAGTCGCGGTTTATTCTGCTTGATTCATTCCTTCTTCTTTTTGGGTTCTCGGCTCTGCTCGCATATTTTAAATATGCCCAAGAGAATAAAATTCTTTATTTGTTTTTGAGCGGTGCGCTTGCTGCCCTGTCGTTTTCAGTCAAATGGACCGGTGCCACGTTTTTAGCAATAGCTCTAATCTTATTTTTTGCAAACAAGGATACTTGGAAGTTGAGCTTCCAAGTCATTCGCGGGTTGTGCGCGTTAGTTTTGGTCCCTCTCGCTATCTATTTTTCCATTTTTGCCATCCACCTCGGCCTTCTCACCAAATCCGGCCCCGGCGATGCCTTTATGAGTTTGGGATTCCAAAAAACGCTTGCCGGCAGTACTGTAAACGCCGAGGGATACAAGCCACTCGGACTTATGACAAAATTTGTGGAGCTGAATCTTAAAATGTACGGGGCTAATACCAATCTGACCGCCGGGCATCCCTATTCAAGCAAATGGTACACTTGGCCGCTTATGGCCCGCCCGATCTATTACTGGCATGAAAACTCAACGGATACCGCGGGCGAAGAGTCAAGAATTTACTTTTCGGGCAATCCAGTTGTCTGGTGGGC
>CAYHMZ010000004.1:15736-17674 GCA_964357835.1 uncultured Candidatus Saccharibacteria bacterium | reverse complement strand
AAGGTTTCTTCCGGGGTTTTGCCGCCGTATTTATCGTTGCGGTAAATTTTCTCCACCTCGCTTCGCAGGGCTCGCGCCGCCCGCCAGTCCTGCAATCTTTTCAGCCACGGTCCGGCTTGCAGCATGCCCCAGATAACGAAAGCGGCCAATATGGCCAAAATAAAAACGACGGTCCAGTGCTTACCGAACTGCCGCCAATTGATTTTTTTGACCCCAGCAGGCCCGGAAGGTGTTTCCATCACTCTAACTATTCTAGCACCCGATTAAAAACTAGTGAATCCCCGGCTAGCAAGCCGGCTAGAGTGATTTAGATTGAAGCCCAACTTTACTCTAAACAAAATCTCCCGTCAACGCCCTATCGGCCGACTTATCCACAGCTTTATCCACAGTTTCAATTTTCTACGTCTTGCGATGACGTAGATAAAGGGTTATTATCTCGGCAAATGGAAATATATCACACTTTAAATCGCGGGGTGGACAAAAGAGAGATTTTCATGGATGACCAAGATCGTTTTCGCTTTGTCCATGATCTTTACGCATTTAATGATGCTGATTTAATAAATGCGAATTACTGGGATTTTAAAAAAGCGAATGACTCCGGATTCAACGTCATCGCAAGACGTAGCATTGAGAAAAAACGAAGAAAAATGCTTGTCAATATTCATGCTTTTTGCTTGATGCCTAATCACTATCATCTTCTGCTGAGTCCCAAAATCGAGGGCGGAATTCCAAAGTTTATGAAGAAGTTAAATATGGGTTACGCGAGGTATTTTAATGAAAGGTACAAAAGGAAGGGGGCATTATTTGAGGGGAGGTATAAATCCATACCCGTAATGAACGATAAACACTTTGGATTTATTCCTCAATATATTCATTTTAATCCTTTAGATCTAGTCAGCCCGGAGTGGCGGGAAAATCGATTAGTTGATTGTCAAAAGGCGATAAATTTCTTGGGGTCATACCGTTGGAGTAGCTATTTGGATTATATTGGAAAGAAAAATTTCCCCTCGGTGACTAACCGTAGGTTTATATTGGATTGCCTTGGAGGGACTGAACAATATAAAAGCAACACTAAAAAATATCTGGAAGAATTAGATATAAAAAGCTTGGGAAAATCAACTTTAGAGTTCTAGCTAATTCTACGTCTTGCGATGACGTAAAATCATAAGGCGGCATAAAAGACTTTTTTGCCGTCGGTGAATCTTCTTATGGCGCCTGATTTTATCAGCTCGCTAAGCTTTCTTTTCATGGTTCGCCGGCTGATTTGAGGAAATTGACTAAAAACCTCCGAATTTTGAACCCGTTCCTTGCTTCTTACAAATTCCGAAATTTCCAGATGCGCCGGGGTTAAAATTGATGAAGAGGGCTTTTTTCGGGGAGGTTTTTTGGGTTTAAGAGGGACCGGCTTCTCCGCCTTGCCGCAAAAGGCCGCCGTTTGGCTGACAGCATTTAAAACCGACAGTTTCAGTAAAAGCAGATTTTTCTCCAGGAGCAGGGAAGCGGACGGTTCTGCAAGATCAAGATGTTTTAAAATATCCAACAAATTTAAAATGTCTTCTATCTTGGAAATCAATCGCTGATAATATTGTGCGACATAAGACCGCTGGCGCGCGGCGACAGCGTCGGGCCTTCCGTTACGTCCTTCCCCTTTCAAGAAAAAAATAAATTCCGACAATAATTTGTCGGACTTCTTTGCGCATAACCGAGAGAAAAAATCGTCCTCTATATTTAGGGCCGTTTTATTTAACAAACGGGAGCATTTGCCGAAAATTTCTACGATTCCCCTTCCCGATTCCATGCCCCTATTCTTACTACAACCTCCGCCAGTCAGTCAACGGCCCCGAGCTTAGAATAGCTCCCCGGCTCTTTCCCAAAATTCCGGGTTATTTTGTTTGGTTTTCATCCAATACCACCACTCGGCGCCCCAGAGATAAAAAG
>CAYHMZ010000004.1:13448-15636 GCA_964357835.1 uncultured Candidatus Saccharibacteria bacterium | reverse complement strand
ATCCCCGTTTTTATACGGTTTATACCAAAGTCCCCATTCGCCGCTGTCGGTTAATAAGACCGGCCGGCCGGGATCCAGCTTGCGCACCAGCGCAATTTCTTCTTTCAAAAAACTTTCGTCAAAAGATCCGCAATTGGCTCGGCTAAACATGGTAAAATACGGCTCGTTCTCCACTTGCCAGTATTTGATATTGCCAAAACCTTTATAACGGCTTACCACGGCTTCAATGTACCGCAGCAATTTATGATTGCGCTCATCGGAGCTTAATTTTGAGGCCCATTCCGGCGTATGGCACTCCGGCCATCCGGGCAGGCGGTGGCCAACGGCTAAAATCACCGAAGCGCCGCGTTTCTGTGCTTCCCGCATCTGAAAATCAAGTTCCGAAAAATTAAACTTGCCGTCTTGCGGTTCAACCATCGGCCAATGAGCCGAGAGCCGGAGATTGCGAACTTTCAAATCGTCAAGCAATGCCAGATAAACTTTTTTCCAGTCCAATTGCAGTTCGTCGGAATGGAACTTGCTGAAAGAAACGCCGTATGTCAATTGCGCCGGCATCTTTCTAAGCGAAAGCAAAAAAAGGACTAAAACGACTATGCCGACAACAATCAGGAATTTATAGAGTTTTCGCATTGATAAAAGAGTAGGTCGTTAAAATACCAGTAAAAAGAAACCTATAACGATAAGGGCCGTGGCTATGATCTTTCTGGCCGGTCTTTCGTGAAGATGCCGTTCAAAAAGCATAGGCAGTTTTTTGGCTACAAATATCCCGATTATAAGTATGAACACATACTGCAAGCCCTGAAGCGCACTTACAAAAACCACACTACCCAGCTTAATGGCGTAATAAAGAACGAGAAAACCGGCGGCGGCGAGAACTTTGTTGAGGCCGAATAGAAACTTGGAGCCGGGCGGCGCGGCGCCGAAAGAATTGAAGATTTGCCGTCGGGTGGAGGGATGGACAAGAATCGCCAAAGCGCTGACGACCGAGCCTAGGCGGCTCCAAAAAAGACCGTCAATAAAGGAGGAAAGATTAAAAATATATTTCAGGGCAACGGACGAAACACCGAAAAATATCCCGGCAAGAAGCATATAAATAATTATACGGGTCTTTAAATGAAAATAGGACATAATAAATGCGCCCGCAACCAAAAGGAAAAATGCGATAAGTTCGCTGCCCGAAATGTGTTCACGCAAGACAAATACGCTTAGAAAAAAGGTCCCCAGAGCGGCGATGGCGCCTACGGCCGGCGTGGCTTCAAGAACATCAATGGCTTTGATGGACTTGTATAAATAAATCAGAGCAAGGAAGAAAAAAAGTCCTGACGAAAACGCCACAGCCAAATAAAGCGGGCTGGGCGGCAGATGAACAACCCCGAACGGCAAAAGCACAATGACAAAAACGGATAGAATCGTGGCATAAAAAGCGTAGGGAAGGGGATGGGGCAGGGGCACCATAAGCAGAAACTTGTCAAAAGCAAAAACAATAGCGTCCAGAAAGTAAGCGATTAGGGCTAAATAAATCCAGAGCATTGGTTTAAGTCAATGAATTATTTTCGCAGATCTTTTTGTATTCGTAGGCTGACGGCCTGATTCTGCGCTTCATCGTTTTGAAGTCAATTTCAACCAGACCAAACCGCGATTCAAATCCGTATTCCCACTCAAAGTCATCTAAAAGGGACCAATAAAAATAGCCCCTTACGTTTATTTTATCATCAATCGCACGTTTTACCCAATAGAGATGTTCCTTGATAAACTTCGCGCGTTTTGCGTCTCCGGCATCATCAATTCCGTTTTCGGTAACATAAACCGGCTTGTGATATTGCCCCAGTTCCATCAGTATGCTGTAGATTCCTCTCGGATATATATCCCAGCCCCTGTCGGATTTATCGTAAATGGTTTTATCGCCAAATTTCTTATGAACATAATAATTAAGTCCTATGAAGTCCTGATATTTTTGTATCTTTTGCAAAAACCGATGGTTCCAAAACCAAATTAAAAATTTCGCCAGAAGGCGATTGAAAGGGTTGCGATTAGATTCAAAGTTCATATTCTGCGTGGCGATGCCGACTTGAAAGTCGGAATTTATAGTTTTGATTTTTTGATACGCTACATTGTGCGACATAATCATATTTTTCATGACTCCGAAATAACGAAAAACAGAAGAAAGGTAATACCATTTTTTAAACGG
>CAYHMZ010000004.1:4679-13348 GCA_964357835.1 uncultured Candidatus Saccharibacteria bacterium | reverse complement strand
TTGCCGCCTGGGCCCAGTCGTTATTCTCTATCCCGCCCTCAACTTGGTAAGCTGATGTCGCGCTCCCCCAGAAAAAACCCTCCGGAAATTTCGTCATATTACCAATTATACCAGTTTTCGGCATAAAACGCGCAATCAAAAACCGTCCCGCCTTTCCGTTTATTGACCGCTCTTTTTATAGCACAAAAATGCCCGAAAATAAAGCGGGCGCATTTTATTTATAAAGTTTTACGCTCTCAACTTCGGCTCTACCCGTTTGAGCAAAAGGGCATTGGTGGCAACAATAATTGATGACGCGGACATAAGCAATGCCGAAATTTCCGGCCGGAGTGACCAACCAAGGGAGTTATAAAACACGCCTGCGGCGATTGGAATCGCAAGAACATTATAAATTGCCGCCCAGAAAAGGTTCTGCTTCATTTTAACGACGGTTGCCTTGCTTAAGCGGATAGCCGCAACAATATCGTAGGGGTCGGATTTCATAAGGACGATGTTGCCAGTTTCAATGGCAACATCCGTGCCGGCGCCGATGGCAATACCAATATCCGCTTGAGCCAGCGCAGGCGCATCATTGATGCCATCGCCGACCATCGCCACGAATTTGCCTTCGTCTTGGAGTTTCTTCACATATTTTGCTTTGTCCCCCGGGAGCACCCCGGCAAAGATTCGGTCAATCCCCAATTCTTTCCCGACCGCTTTAGCAACGCCCTCGTGGTCGCCTGTGATCATATATGTTTCAATGCCAAGTTTTTTTAATCCTTCAACCGTTTTTTTAGCGGTCGGCTTGATCGTATCGGCCGCCGCAATAACGCCGGCGAGTTTGCCGCTTACCGCAAGCAGACTTAAAGTTTTTCCTTCGCTGACAAGTTTATCAAGCGTTTCTCTGGCGCCCTCAACGTTCACTCCGTTATCCTCCAACAGCCTCTCTTTGCCCGCCAAAACAATTTCTCCTTTGATAACCGCCTTAAGGCCCTGACCGGCAATGGATTGGAATTGTTCAATCGGTTCCAACGGCAAGGCGTTTTGCCGTTCCGTTTCTTCAATTATCGCTTTCGCCAAAGGATGATTTGAACCGGCTTCCAGGCTCGCTTCATACCGCAAGACTTCGTGCTCCGTGAACCCGTTGAATGCCGCCACATCCACAACCTTCGGCTTGCCCTCGGTAAGCGTTCCCGTCTTATCAAGGACTATCGCGTTGAGCCGCGAGGTATTCTCAAGAGTCGCCGCATCCTTAATGAGAATGTTGTGCTTGGCGCCAATTCCCGTGCCTACGGCAACTGCGGTGGGAGTCGCGAGCCCCAATGCGTCCGGACAAGCAATTACAACCGCTGAAACCGCAAAGGTAAGGGCGATAAAAAGTCCGGCGCCCGCACCGAAGTACCAGCCCAGAAAAGCGGCCAGCCCCGAACCGATGGCAACAATAACCAGCCATCCTGCCGCTTTGTCGGCAATACGCTGGCCGGGGGCCTTGGAGTTTTGCGCCGTTTCCACCATTTTGATAATCTGCGCGAGAACCGTCTCCGAACCGACTTGAGTCGCTTTGAACTTGACCGTACCGGTCTGATTTACCGAACCGCCAACCACTTTATCGCCAACTTTTTTCGCGACTGGAATTGACTCTCCGGTAACAAGAGATTCGTCAATTGAGGATTCTCCTTCAGTAATAATGCCGTCCACCGGCACCTTATCGCCCGGCCGCAGTACCACAATGTCATTATGTATAATTTCGGCGCTTGGAATGGCAATTTCTTTGCTGTCACGGATGACTTTTGCTTGCGGCGGGACGAGATCAAAAAGCGCGCGCAAAGCGTCCGACGTACCGCGCCGAGATTTCATTTCCATCCAATGGCCAAAAAGCACAAAAGTAACAAGAAGCGCGGCGGCCTCGTAAAATGTTTCCGACCCCGGCCGCATTATGGTCAGCAAAACACTGAACAAATATGCCGCAAGCACGCCAGTGGCTATAAGAACGGACATATTCAGCTTCTTTGCCTTAAGAGAGTAGTAGGTGCCGGTTATGAAAATTGAGCCGGTCCAAAATACGATTGGGGTGGTAAGGATTAGGAGCAACCAGTTGATAGGAATGGGGGTTGGGAGGTTAAGTTTGAAAAAATTAATGCCGACCGGCGAGTACAGAAAAATGGGGATTGAAAGCAAAAATGAAATCCAAAACCGCCGCCGCATATCAGCTTCCATTTTTTTCGCCATCTGCGGATTCGTCATTGCGGCCTCGTGGTCTTTATGGCTTAATTCCGAAATGTCGTATTCCCCGGGTTTTTCCTCTTTGGGAATAAGTGCCATGCCGCATCCCGGGCAAAGCCCCGGTTCGTCCCGAATTACTTCAGGATGCATCGGGCAGGTGTAAATAACTTTCACGCCCTTTTTTGGTTCCGCTTTTTGCATATGTTTATGTTCAGTATGGCAACACTTCTCGTCCATTTGATATTCGTATTGTTTTGCTTCCATGCCGCAACCGCAAGAGACGCTTAGTTTCTCCGCGTTCCAGCATAAACATTCCTTGTCGCAAGCACAGCTTGCTTTTTGCTTCGACCATCTTTCTTGTGTTGTATATTGATTGCGATTCATAATTTATTTTCAAAATAGAGATTACCTAACGGGCACATATCCGCCAGGAACCCCCTTCTTAGACAAAACAATCTGCCACAATTGATTTTTTCTGGCCCGAAATGACCCGGCGCAGGACAGCAGATAATATCTCCATATGCGATGGAATCTCTCGCCGTAGTTTGATTTTATCTTACTCCAGCTATCCTCAAAATTCTTATACCAAGCCATAAGTGTTTTATCATAGTCCGCCCCAAAATTGTGCCAATCTTCCATTACAAACAGTCCTTCTATTGATTCCCCAATCTGTTTTATGAAAGGAATCATGCCAACGGGAAAAATATATTTTTTTATCCAGGGGTCTGTTTCTCTTACGGAACGATTGCCGCCAATCGTATGCAAAAGAAATAACCCGTCGTCTTTAAGGGCGTTATACACAGCCTTCATAAAGGTACGGTAGTTTTTGCATCCTACATGCTCAAACATTCCCAAAGATACAATGTGGTCAAATTTTTCATTTATATCGCGATAATCCTGAAGTCTAGTTTCTGCAGAAAGATGTCCGTAAAATTTATCCGCTGACTCTTTCTGCTCTTTTGAAACAGTAATCCCTACGGCATTTACACCATATTTCTCGGCGGCATATCCTATAAAACTTCCCCAACCGGAACCGATGTCAAGTATCTTTTGTCCGCGCTGAAGTCCGATTTTTCTACAGACAAGATCCAATTTTGCTTCTTGCGCCTCATCAAGATTTTCAGCGCTTTTCCAATATCCGCAGGTGTAGGTCATACGTTTATCAAGCATTGCGCGGTACAGATTATTGCCAATATCATAGTGGCGTTTGCCTATCTCAAAAGCCTTTGATTTTCTTCCTGGATTTAGAATATAGTTCCAGGCAAGTCTCAAAATTATATTCCAACTATCCTTTACTTGCTTATCAAGATCGGCAGCAAGCAATTTATGGAAAAACTGGTCTAATTTTTCGCAATCCCACCAACCATCCATATAGGACTCGCCAAGTCCCAATGACCCTTCGCGCAGCACGCGCCTGTAAAAATCATCATTATGTATATGGGGATCGCGTGCACTACTTCCGTTTATGGTAATGCCCGCGCCGTCCAATAAGGATTTAATAATTTGTTTTTCTTTTTTTATGCCCATGGCCAATTGTCTATTTTTTTACTCCTCGTTCGCTTTTCCACCAAGGAATGAATGCGGGCGTTTGATTAGCATATGCATCCCATACCTCGCCAAATTCTCGCTTCGCATCCCGTTCTTCGCTGCGGGCCAGTCGTACATACATCCATACCAAAATTGGGAACATAACAACAGTGAGGAGGGTTGGCCACTGAAGCAGAAATCCAAACATAATGATGACGAATGCCACATATTGCGGATGGCGGATGCGAGCGTAAGGGCCCGACTTCGCAAGTTGGCGGTCGCGCTGCGCTACATAGAGCGCTTTCCAGGCGTTAGCGAGAAGCATAAAGCCGTAAAAGATTAAAATGTAGCTTACAATGTGGAACGGCCCGAAATGCGGATTACCGCCCCATCCGAATAGATCTTCAAGGATATGGCCGGAATTGTGAGCCAACGGATCAATCCCGGGCGCGCGCTTCATAAGCCACCCCGATACAAGGTAGATGGTAAGCGGAAATCCATACATCTCCGTGAACAGGGCGACAATGAATGCCGAAAACGCGCCAAGAGACCGCCAATCCCGCGATGTTTTAGGTCGAACAAAGCTTGCCGCGAAAGCAATGAGCACCGATGAGCTTATAATGACGAGCGGCCAAAGGCCGTAAGAGTTTTCCATGGCAAAAAATTAGTGGCAACATTTATGACTCTTATTTTGTTCCTGTGCTTGCTTTTTGCGGTATTCTTCGGCGTGCTCTTCGGAACAAAAATGCTTGCCAAAACGGACTATCGCTTTTCCTTCTTTTACTTCTTGGGCCATATCCTTTTTACAAACGGAACATTTTTTTCTAAATAATCCGAACATGGTAGTTTTGTTAAAACTCTATTTTAACCATCGGCAATTAACCATTATTAATTAATTTGCCTTGCAGAATTTATTATGCAGCCGGGCAACGAGCCAAGCGACGATGTAAGAATAAATGACTACCTGGACCAAGCCTGCTAAGAATCCGCCGAATGTTATTGCCACATCGCCGGCGAATTTATCAATATTAACCAGATGAACTAGCCAACCGAAAAGCTGCAGGGCAAAATCGGGCCAGAGGGCAATAAAAACGGCACAAATAATATAAACCAAGCCCATGATGCCGGCCGCCGCTTTGGCAAATCCGCCGGTATTAATCTTGCAAAAATGATTTCCGTTTTCCATAAAGACACCCCCTTTCTACTTACTAATTGATTTGTTTCTTTTTATTTCCGCTTGGATAATTTGTAAATTAACAAAATCTCGTCAATCGCCTTTGAACTCTTGCCGGATTTCATCTGCTCAATCGCGTGAGTAGAAAGATGATTTTTCAAAATAAAATCCTCAAAGCTTGACAAGGCTTCTTTAACGGCGAGAGATTGGTGGATAATATCAATACAGTATTTGTCATTTTCCACCATTTTCTCCAGCCCTTTAATCTGGCCCGCAGCTAATCGTAATCGGCGAACGGCTCGCCTCTTGTGTATAGCATCGCGATTCATACTTCCATTATACCCCCGTGGGGTATACGAGTCAAGGCTGGATTGTCCACAGGAATTTTCGCTCCGGTACGCCGCCTATCCGGCTTATTTTCAAAGTGATTGTTTTTGGCTGCGGACTTATGGGTTTGAATTTTAGAATTCCCTCGCGGTGATGGCCTCCCGGCGGATCGCCTTCCCAGCGTAGAGGCTTATATTCTTTGCCATTTTCGTCTATAAGCATCGCCGCTTGGGTTAGGTTGGCATTTAATTCTTCGGAGTGAGTATCAAGCGTTATCTCAAAGGCAATTTCCGAAGAAAACTTCGGGGTTGCTTTTAAGGTTACCGGTCCATCGCTATTGGTCTGCGTTTCTAATGCAGAAATTGGCGACGTAGAAGGTTGGAGCGTTTGCGCCGGTCTTTCATTTGATTGCTTGCCTTCACGCGTGTACGTATAGACGAAAAACGCGGCGCCGGCGAGAATAAAAATGGTAGCCAGATATGTTCTTTTCATTTTATATTTCTACGAAATGTAATTACTTTTCTGGCTATATACGCAATGCCTCCAAAGTTAAAAGCCAAACCAACCCAAAAAAACTTCACCTGATATTGGCCGACAAATGCTGCTACGCCCGTAGCGGCAACAATTGGCAAAATGTTGGTAAGATAATGCGCGCAACACGAAATCATTGCGGCAGTGGAAGTAGTACCGGTAACGGCCACTATTTTCCTTGACGAGTCGTTACGATGGAACAGTCCCTTGAGATAGACATACAATCCGACTTGCACTCCAAAGCCAATGGCAAGCGTAACAATAAAATACCAATACTGGCCAAACTGGCCTTGCGCAAAGCTCCAACCAGACACCAAGGAAACGATCCCGAAATAAATCCCGAGGAGAAGAAAAATTGCAGCGGCCCCAGCAACTAATGGTTTCTGCATATAATTATACCCCGCAACCGCCGCCGCTTTTCGGCTTAACCGGTTCAACCTCGGAACGAATTTGGGCATAACCGGAACCGCTGGAAAAGTCAAAGCCAAGGATTTTTTGAGCGCCGACCTTATCCCAACTCATGCCTTTTTTATTGAGATATTTGCCGATAGTCAGATAAGTATCCGGGAACCAATAGGCGTTCACGGCCAAGGCGGCATTGTACATTTCTTTTTCGGAAACTCCCTGCGAGGCCATCAATTCAAGAAGCCCGAGCATCGCCATGCCGTGATTGCAATCCGGAAAATAAGTTGAATTGCCACAGCACGGCCGATAAATATTTTGAGAGATCTGCTCCACAAGCGCCTGCTGTTCTTTGGTCAAAACTATGAAGGGATGCATGCTGTAATGATCCATCGCTTTGCCGAGGGCCAGCGTCCATCCGCCGGTTGAAGCAAAATTTCCCGCGCCTTTAAATTTCGGGTCCATCATCGGCCCTTTCTCCAAGATATCGTTTTTAGTGCCCAGTCCCAGCGCCCATAAAAGATTAAGCAGGGTTTGCGAGTTCTCCGACGTTATTTTTATTTTGCCGTTATCCGTACCATAGAGCAATTTTTTATTTTCATCACTTAGGCCTCCCCTTGCGGCATAAAGCTGTTCAAATTTCTGCGAATCTATAACGCCTGATTTGATCAGCTGGTCGCCCAAATCATTCCAGCTGACCGGCAAAACCACGCCCTGCGGCGGAATGATCTTCTGCTCCAGCTTAGCCATGGCGGCTTTATCCAAATCGGCCGGCAAGGCCGCTGTTTTCAACTTTGCCGCATAAACCCATGCTCCGCCGATGATAAGCGCCGCAATCAAAACGCTTGCCGGTAAAAATTTGTCTTTCAGGCCCGTCAAACTTGCTTTTGAAATCATCTGTCTGATTTCCTTTATTATTTTATTTTTTATGTTTTTAATTTCCTCCATATTGTTTTGTTTATGATTAACGTCCCGCTTTCGGGATTATAAGAATTAAAAGAAGAAGATGATAATACCGAGAACGACCATCACGACGCCTCCCCAGAATCTCATGTTCCGCGTTTCGGATTTTCTCCATTCCTGCACTTTGGCGAGGAGCGCGCTGTTGCTCGCGATCAGCAGTATCACGACAAGCGGCAGGATGAAAATGAGATTGTAGAGCATAAGATAACCGAATCCGGCGGCTACCGTCGCGCGGTCATGGAGTAAACCAAGCACCATCAGATACGGCCCGCCCGTGCACGGAAACTCGCAAAGCCCCACAAGCGCGCCAAGAGCCAGCGCTGTCGGCACCGATGCCTTTTCCATAAGTACCGCCATCTTGCCGTGAGCCGCCTGCGGTATTCTTAATTTTATCGGGAATGCCGGAAAGAATTCGTTTATAAGATTGATGCCCCCGAGCAAAACGAGCAACACCGCCCCGACTTTTGCCATAAAGTGCGGGGTATTGAAGAGATGGAGCGCTTGAAGAATTCCCAGGCCTATCAATACATAGACCAGAAAAATTCCGAAAATATATGCTCCTCCGAGCTTCAGAATCCCCGACCGCAATTTGCCAAGACTCATAAGGAACGCGATCGTAAGTATCAGGATGGAGAACGCGCAGGGGTTGATGCTGTCCGCCAACGCCGCGATGATAAGGAGCGGCGTAAACCAGGCGCCTTTGTTTGAGATCTTCCAAAGCAGGGGCGCGCTTGAAACCGACCCGAAAAACAGCGCCAAAGCGATTACGACCAGCGCGGCGAAAACCAGCCAGGCAAGTTTGTTTTTGAATAAGTTCATTATGGCGTTACCTCGGCTCGGAACTGCATCGTGAGCGGGCCTCGGCCGGAAGAAAGCGTTACGACACGCTCAATTTTTCCGATGCCCGCTGGACCGTGAGCCGCGGGGTTAAATATAACTCTTACGAAGATGACCTCTCCCGGTTTTATGACGGCGCCCACCGAACGACTGAAACTGGAGCCGTGTCCGGGCATGCCGTAGGGCCCCATTTCTTTGCCGTCGGGGAGTTTTAACAGCACCTCGGTGCACATGCAGGACGTTTCGGCCTGATTAATGGTGATATCGGAATCGGTCGTATTGGTAATCGCAAAATCATGTTCAACGTTTCCCTTGGCCATGGAGACGGGGCCGAAATCATACGCGGGAATCGGCTCGGTAATTGACGCCTGCGTTGTGTCGCCCTGAAGGGTCGCCAGGACCGTCCCGTTGGTAGATGATTTATTTCCCTTCCAAAAGAAGAGACCGACTATCAGAACCGCTATTATTAAGATGAGTATGATTAGATTTTTCATCCCGTTAGAAGCAGTAACAGCGGCACATAAGTTGGACTTACTGTCGCCGTATTACTTTTGATTATATATTAACTTTGATTCGTGAACCCGTTAGGGCTACTTCTAACGGGATTCATTTGGGAAGAGTGTTAGAAAGACAAAAATCCCTTTCTGCAGGGATTAAAGCGCCGCAAACACGGGCTTCGACGGGCCCTTGAGCCGGCGCCTTATGC
>CAYHMZ010000004.1:2425-4579 GCA_964357835.1 uncultured Candidatus Saccharibacteria bacterium | reverse complement strand
TGAAGCATTACCATATCAAAAGCCGAGGGGCAAGCCGTTGCTCCTTGGGCCATCGCGGCGATACAGCCCATATGGCCGTCATCCGGACCCATCATCGCAAATCCAAACACGGCAACGGCGACAAAACTGATAAGCAGGGTTAAAACTAAATAAAACCTCATAATATTTACATTATACCATAATCGGGTAAATAGTGAAATCCCGACCCGAAGATTCGTCTACGAACTTTTTTCTCTGTAAAATCTTCTTTCTTCTTTATTGAATCCTAATTCGGTTTTTTGACCTTTGTACCTTAATTCTAAAACAGCATCCTGCTCTTGTTCAGACTTTCTTATGCCCATACTCATAACTTCGCCATAATTTGGCCCAGTACTATTTTTAGTTCCCAAACTATACCCTTCTTCAAGTAAGTCTCTGAAAATTTCTTCGTGGCCAATACAAATAAAATGCAATTTTTTGTCTTCTGCGGGAGTGGTATTTCTAGCGATTCTTTCCAAATAAGTTATTATTCTTTCAATTCGTTTTTTAACCTCTTCTGGTTTTTCTGTGCCTTCAGACAAATCAGCCTCGGCCCAATATTCCATCCATCTTCCAATCGCGCCACTTTTTAATAAATCTTCAAGAAAATCTGGGCTTATCTTTACGTCCGACAATGACCGGATAGTTTTCAGATCCCTAATAACCGGGATGCCCTGCTCTTGAAAAATATCATAAATAATTTCTGCTGTTTGTCGCGCTCTCGTTCTCGGGCTCACCCAAAAGACAACCAATTCTTTATCTTTATCAATTCGTCCTGCCAATTTCAATGCTTCGCCCCTAATTTGATTAATGCCTTCCTCTGTTAAATTGCCTTCAAATTTTGCCGATTTTCTTTCTTTGTCGGTATACTCGGGCTTTCCGTGCCTGATGAAATCTACTTTCAAGTCTGCCTCAAAAGGTATTTTATCTTCTTTTCTTTCAATTTTGGACTCTTTTAATTCCATGGGTTTTCATTCTGTCTTTAAAATCTTTATGACCCCCTTGTCGGCGTCCACCTCAACCATATCGCCGGTTTTTAATAATCGGGTAGCGATTTTAGCCGCAATGACACAAGGAATTTTTAATTCTCTTGAAACTATCGCCGCATGGCTGGTAATGCCGCCTTCATCCGTTATTATAGCCGCCGCTTTTTTGCAGGCCAAAACGGTGTCGGGCCTGGTCATTTCCGTAACTAAAATTTCGCCTTTCTTGAAATTCGCCACTTCTTTTACGATATTTCTCTTGTTATGTAAAATTACCCGCACTCTGCCCCTTGCCTTTCCCGTCATTGCCACTCGGCCCTCCAAATGGTCTGTTTTTGGTTTAGTTAAAACAATATTTTTGTACAATACATTAAATTTCCCGCCGGTTAATAATATTCTATTATTTTTAAGACATATCAGGGCGTATCCCCTTTTTCTTTTTCCTATGATGCCTCGCCTAACCTTTTGCCCGTTAAAAAGTTTGACTAATTCGTCAAATTTGTAAAAAAACAGGTCTGCCACTTTCAAATTGAATCTTTTTGCGGTCTCTTTCAAGAACACTCCGAATAGATTATAAAAAAGCGGTTCTCCTTCTTTTCTCAACGCAAATCTCATCTCGCCAAGCCCTTTTATCAATCTCCTGTATTTTTTCTCATCGGCCTCTATTTTAGATAGGGCGATGGG
Source organism: uncultured Candidatus Saccharibacteria bacterium (assembly GCA_964357835.1). Lineage (GTDB taxonomy): Bacteria > Patescibacteriota > Minisyncoccia > 2-02-FULL-40-12 > IGHO2-01-FULL-4-A > CAIUCV01. The sequence goes on along the minus strand of CAYHMZ010000004.1, from coordinate 2,894 downwards.
TTCCGTTCTGGTATAGATATTACTATATAAATCCAAAAAACTGATCAATTCAAAAACTTTTTTCTCTAATTCCTTATTGGTTAATTTGTCAATCTTTAGTTTTGCATTACTATTTGTTACTTGTTTGATTAAATCCCTAATTTCTCTGACTTGCTTTTTGTAACTTGCTACATTCGATTTTTTTGAGAAATATTTATATTCTCTCTCGCTGAGTTTGGTTTCGACATCATCTAGATGGTAGATGTGAATGACGTTGTTTTTATAAAAAACCAGAACGCCTTCTTCAAAGATTTTATGTTTTCGATCTGTCATCCAAAAAAGAGGTAATCTTAATTCCCTTGCCCAAAAATCAACCTTTTCAAAATATTTCGTCTTCATATTCATTGGTTTTTTTCAAAGTAGTTATCGGCCTACTTTGGACTATATAGAATTTTCCATTTTCAAAAGCCCATTCAATATCGCAAGGAAA
>CAYHMZ010000004.1:0-2325 GCA_964357835.1 uncultured Candidatus Saccharibacteria bacterium | reverse complement strand
TCAATTTTTTCAAATATCGCGTCAATTTCTTGGGTCAAGTCGGCTTCGTGGAGAAAATCATTAAAAGCGGTTGAAAGGATTACAAACCCATCCGGCACGGGAATGCCCGCTTGAGTCATTTCGCCAAGTGAAGCGCCTTTGCCGCCGGCTAGATCCGAGTCATTTCTTGATATTTTTTCAAAATCTCGGATTGTCTCCATGTTAAAATATTATACCATAACCAGGCGAATAGTAAAATCCCGGCTGCTCAATAGGAAATTTCAAACACAGCCGGCACGCCGGTTTAAAAATCTACCCGGTCAAAATCCATTTGCTCTTTTGGGATACCTTTTGAAACCCCGTAATCTACCGCTTTCTTTATTTCGTTTTTATCATTCCGTTCAAACTGAAAAATCCTACCCTCTTCTCCATCATCCGCCCCAAATGCAACGATAATCTGGTTTTTATCATCAACTTGATATCTATCCATATACCATGGCACGTTCGGATCATTATAATGCTTAACCATTAATTTCTACATTTCTTTGATTTGGTCTATATCGGCAATAACCTCGTCAATGCTAACCCACTCATCTCCACCGAGATTTTCCAGCGTTTTGGCGCCAAGTTTATCCAGTATGCCCACATCAACAAACGCGCCCCGCACAATCCGCATTTTGTATTTTATTTCATTCATAATTTTTTGTTGGCCATTATGGCCGTGCATTCTATTGGTGTGTTTTTGTTAAGAATCCTTGGCATGGTTGTTGCTGGACTAAATCAAACTAAATGCATTCGAAATAATTCCTTTCAGAGAATTGATATTATCTATATTGATTTCAAAAGTAGAAAACACAAAATGCCCCCTTCCATAGGGCATGGCTATATACGGACTGAAATTAGAGTCCTCAACTGGGATTATTGAACTATAAAAATTATTTGCGCCCTCAGTAAGGGAAATTATCCTTTTGGTGCCGTTGTTCATTTTTTCTGAATTGAGAACAAAGACACGCAGCTTTTTTGTCAACAAAGAGTAAAGGAAAGGCCTATTAACCGAAAAGTTCCCCGCAAGTGGGGTTGTATCGACTTTTCTATTCAAATTCCTGTCGTAGGCATAATAGAAAGGAACATCTGCGATATTAATGAAAGTGCCTCCAGTTTTCACATATTCAAAGATTTTATTGACAGTCTCCAGTTCGCTTACGTCGTTTTCCGGGTAACCCCCGCCGAATGGATTCATAATAACCCCAAATTTTCTGAACGTATTATCATCGCTAAGTAACTTGTAGGGAGTTCTGTTCTTATCCAAACAGCTTTGAATCTGGCGCCTCGATACATTGACCCATGACGATGTATTGACATCTATTTCGTAGGGAGAAAAAATGCCCATTCTCTTTTTTCTGTCATTTCTCCATCTTGCAACGTTAAAATAGGTGATTCGCAACAGCCCCCACCCGCCGCTACCAATAAAAATGAGCACTACGGTAGATATAAGTACCAAGTACCAAATCGGTTCTATTTCTTGGGCGAATAACGTTGCGAGTAATCCAATAAAACCACCGGCAACCAATAGGCAAATCTCCTTAAATCTATTATAGATCATGCCTTCATCTCCCCGCTCATTAATTTTGGTAAAAGCAAATCGCGAAGATTTAATTTATACCGCAAATTCTACCATATCGCCTTGAAATCTCAAGCTGTTTTAATTGTGGATAACTTTCGGTTTATTTTCGGGTATAATTACAGTAATGCTTACAAGGCGGCAAAAACAAATCCTGGATTTTGTCAGGAAGTTTATCGCCAAAAACGACTATTCCCCCACTCTTGGAGAAATAAAGGGCCATTTTGGTCTTTCTTCGGTTGCAACAATTCATGAGCACCTGCAAAAATTAAAAGACGGCGGCTATCTTGATAGGCCCGAAAACCAGCCCCGCTCCATAAACGTTGTGGGTCGCGAAACAATGGTCAGAATCCCGCTACTCGGTACCATTGCCGCCGGCCAGCCAATTGAGGCGATAGAAATTCCAGAAACAATAACTATCCCTGCTGGTGAATTTGGGGGTCATAGCAATTATTACGCATTAAGAGTTGAGGGCAATAGTATGATTGACGATGGAATATATGATGGGGATGTTGTTGTAATTAGAAAACAACCAGCGGCAGAAAATGGCCAAACGGTGGTGGCAATCGTTAATGATAATGAGGCGACACTCAAGAAAATATACAGAGAAAAAGATAGTTTTAGATTGCAACCGGCCAATCCCGCTATCTTTCCAATTTACACAAAAGACCTAGAAATAAGGGGCGTTGTTGTAAGAATTATTAGGAATCTTGAGAGGCAAACCG
>CAYHMZ010000003.1:14173-17713 GCA_964357835.1 uncultured Candidatus Saccharibacteria bacterium | reverse complement strand
TGGAGAAAATTTACCGCAACGATAAATACGGCGGCAAAACCCCGGAAGAAACCTTCGATATGTTCATCGCGGCTCTTGAAAAAGGCGACGTTGAACTGGCAAGCAAGTATTTTATATTAGAGAAACAGGAGAGTTGGAAACAATCCCTCGCCACTATAAAAAATCAGCCGGCCATTTATGATGAAATGCTGGCGGAAATGAGGTTTGCAAGAAATAATTCGAGAAAAGAAGCGGGCTCCAGCCTCGTATGGTTTAGTTACACTATGCCCGGTGAGAAAATCGAAGCGCAACTTGTTTTTGAAAAGATTTTGACCCGATGGAAGATTGCAAATCTATGAAGATAAACCCCAAAGCATTGTTGGCGCTTGGAGGGGCGCTCATCGGAGGCGCCTTTTTTATTTCTATAAACTTTGCCAGCAGTTATGACCAGCAAAATACTCACCCCGCCTTAACCGATGAAGCCGTTGATTTTTACAATCTTTCTTTTCCTGGCAATCGGCTGACGGAAAACGACAAAAAATGGCTGATAAAGGGCGCAATTGAAGAAGATACGGCGCCAAGGCCCCCTCAGCCATTTTTATGACCCGGTCTATAACAAGGGGTGGGTTGGCTACACCTCCTCCAAGGTTTGGGCATATAGTTCGGAAAAACAGGTAGCATTTTTCAACAGGAAATCTCAAACCGCCGACTTCGCGTAATTTTTTATCGGCGACGAACTTTCGGCCGACGATTATTCATACCAGCGGGTGCTCTATGATTATGCCATCGGCGACAGAAAGAGAGCGATACTCGCGATGGGCCACATAATGCATTTATTGGAAGACGCCAATGTGCCAGACCATACGAGAAACGATACTCACCTCCCACTTTTAAGCACTGAAAGCCCTTACGAGGGAGAAATGGCAAAGTGGAATCCAACTATTTTTAGCATTTCAGACAAAATTTTTGCGGAAGGCCTTAAACCAATCCTATTAAATGAACTGGGAGATTATTTTGAAAAAATCGCGAAATATTCAAACAATTACTTTTTTAGCGAAGATACAATTTTGAGCGAGAAATATTTTAGACCCAAAGAGCTTTTTGAAAAAGTGATTAATGACAGAGGCATAGAATATCTTTTTGCCATGGGGAGGGATAAAAATGGAGACTCCTTCCCCCTTTATAAAAAAGGTAAGAAATCCAGTTAGCGAAATTTTGCAACCGAAACAAAAAACACAATTGCTAGTCCTATTGTTCTCAACGGCTACTGGTCCCGCCTATCCAGAGATTTTGTTCCTTTGGGCGCGGGGGCGTTGAAGTTGTTTTTGGAACAGGCGGAAAAAGTAGAAAGCGAATATCCGAAAAATCAGCAAGCCGTTCGGGAGCCAAGCCCGTTTAGTGGAATTTTGGGCCTTTTAGGCATCTCGGGCCAAAATGAGCCGCAGCCAGCTTTTGATCCAGCGCTTATTGATTCCATTTTGGAAGGAACGACAATCGTTACAAATGATGTCAGCGTGCCAGTGACATCATCCGCGACACCATTGCCGATACCATTAACATCATTGACACCATCCCCGACACCATCCGTGACACTATTGCCATCACCGACACCATTCATTTCTGGCGGTGGAGGAGGCGGGGGCGGCGGTGGCAATAGTCAGATCACTTTTTCGCTACACCATCGCCCAACCCAAGTCCGGCGCCGGTTAAAGTGATCATCAACGAAATCGCCTGGATGGGAACAGTCTCCTCTTCAAATGACGAATGGCTTGAGCTTTTTAATCCGACATCCTCGTCTGCTGACATCTCGGAATGGCAGTTAAAATCATTAACCGACAACAGCCCCGATGTTGCTATCGGAGCCTCAAAAAGCATTGAACCATTTGGGTTTTTCCTCTTTGAACGCACCGCCGATACGACCGTATCGGACATATCGGCTGACCAGATTTACACCGGTGCTTTGAGCAATAATGGGGAGGTTTTAGAATTGCGAGACAAAAACGGCAACCTTCAAGATCTCGTATCAAGTTCGGCTGACGGGTGGTATGCCGGAGAAAATGACGGCAAATATTTAATGGAACGGATTGACCCGGCCAGCCAAGGCGACAACCCCGCAAATTGGGCTGCCAACAATGGCATAACGCGCAACGGCCTTGATGCCCCGCCGGTAATCCGATAAACGGCACGCCGAGAGCCAGAAACAGCGCATATCTGGCCGAAAATATAACCCCCACCCCCACCCCCACCCCTACTCCAACGCCAACTCCGACACCGGGCGGCATGGTTTGGCAGTTTGAAGCTCCGGATGCGTATTATATTAACCAGCCTGCTGTCGGCCCCGACGGCACGATATATTTTGGCGCGCCAAATAATATCACCGCCAAGCCAAGATTATATGCCATAACGCCGGACGGCACGGAAAAGTGGCATTACGAACCTGCCTTAGGCGTGCCATCTACACCGGCTGTCGCGGCCGATAACAGCGCGATATATTTTGGCTCGGATGATCAAAGCGCCGACATGACGGCCGTAAGTGCGGATGGCGCTATGCGCTGGGCAAATCAGATATCAAGCCGTGTCAACGATGTCATCATTGATGGCGACGGCAACATTTATTTTTTAGCCAACAATCATGGCACGGTAAGTGTCGTAAAGTTTAGTCATGCCGGCGACTTCCTCTGGTCAACAAGTAATAACCCCCAGTTTTCCATGGGGTTTAAACCGGTTATCGGTCCCGAAGGCGATGTTTATCTTGGCACATACGATGGCCTGCCCAACTTTTACCGATTGAAAAGCGATGATGGCACGATTCTTTGGAACAAGCGCGTGGACGGCAATTCATCATTTTGGGCCTTTGACCCGGTTTATGATGAAAAAGGCGACAGATTTTACGCCAGCGCCAGAGATTTCGGCGAAATTTTGGATTTTAACACTCTCGCCAGCAGCGCGATTAACATGACGATGTTTGAATATTCAGCCAAACCAACCACAAAAACAGCCATTTTTAACGATTTGCTGATTTTAGGCGTTGATTTCAGTTGGGCTAATCCCGCTTCTGGATCGGCAGTTTTTGCCTTGAATAAATCCGACAAATCAGCAGTTTGGACCTTTCCATTGGATTTGCCGGTTAATAAGCAAATAACCATGGATACGAGCGGCAACCTGTACTTTGCAACCCGCAACGGCAAGGTCTACAGCTTGGACAAAGACGGCAAAGAGCGGTGGGTTTTGGACCTTGGCGCGCCAACCGACCTTTACCCGATTTTGGGGGAAAACGCCGTTTTTATGGGTATCGGCGGTGCCGGCGGCGGGAAATTGCTAAAAATAGCCGATAATTAGGCAATTTTGCCCGCGCCAATTTACCCCGCCCTTGAAAAGTACTGGCCTTTGGCCAATTTTTACTCTCAATGGCCCGACCCTCCTATTTTCGCGGTACTTTTCAAGGGCGGGGCTTATCCACAGAAGGGGGCTTGTGGGGGTTTAAAGGGGAGAAGTATAATAAATGTAAGTGCAGAAAATTATCCACATACAGGTGTTTGTGCCGATGTTGTTTTCTGTTAA
>CAYHMZ010000003.1:3875-14073 GCA_964357835.1 uncultured Candidatus Saccharibacteria bacterium | reverse complement strand
GCAACCCTGTTTAACCAGTAAATAGAGGTTAGATTTCAACAAAATAACAGGAAAATATGGTAATAATTAAGTATCAGTATGCAACCGTTTGGGTTTAGCCATTTTGGTTGCTTTATCGTTTTTGCGCCTGACGGCCAGCGATGCGAATATGCCTGCCCGCCAATCGCCTACGCTCAAGGCGTTGGCAGGCGGGCGAATGGCACACGAATGATGCGAATAAAACAGGCGGGGCTAGATAGCAAGTAAGCCAGCGCTGGGAATTCAAAGATGAAGTGGATCCCCGACGCGGGCTTACAAAAGGAAGGAACATTGAAAATTTGAAAAAAGTTGCAGGTGATTAGTATTAGTGAAGTTTTTCAATTTAAATTTGATGGGGTCTTAATGGTCGAATATTCGCGCTGAAATTTAGAGCTTGCGGTCGAAAAGCAAACTTTAAAAACAACTGGCGCGGTAGGAAACAAGACCCTCCCCCGCTTCGGATTTTTCCGAAACGGGACAGACGTAACAGAGTTATTAATTTCCTTGTCGCTCTCTGGTCATAGAACAAGAGAGAGACGGGGAGCAAAAAATAAATCATGAGTAATACTTTAGTTTTTAGCGGTGTGAGCAGGAACAGGAAAACTCTTGCCATCATCGCGATAACAGTCGGTGTGCTATTCGTCGCATTGATCGGCATCAGATATGCCGCGGCCGTAGCCCCAGCTGATTACGGATTGAAGGAAGGCGACACAGTCAGCGCCGCCGGCTCCGATGATCCGGATGTGTATATAGTCAATGAACTGGGTTACAAGAGATTATTCTTGAACCCCGTCATATTCGGCTTTTATGGCCACCTTGGCGGATTCGCCAATGTGAAGTCCGTTACGCCTGCGACACGAGACGCCTTTCCGACTTCCGGTTTATTCCGGCTTGACGGAGACCTGAAGGTTTACGGCGTTGAATCAACCGGAGAAGATACCGGTGTGTTGCACTGGGTAAATACCACAGGCGCGCAGGCAGTTGCTGATGATGCGAACTTCTTCAAGAAGGTCTTCGTCATCAACCAGAATGAATTCAACTGGTACACAAAGGGCTCCGATTACACTTCGGTCAGCCAGGTACCAAGTTATGTAAGAGGAACGCTACCCCCCCCGACTCCCGGCGCGGTAACAGTCAGCTTGTCCCCGTCTAACCCGGCGAGCCAGACCGTAACTCAAGGTTCATACGGCGTTACTGTTATGGCAATGAAATTCAGCGGCACGGGCACGGTTAACGAATTGAGTTTCAAGAGAGGCGGAGCCGGCGGCACGACAGATTTTGACAACCTCTATATCTATGATGGTGCGAGAAGATTAACCGCCGGAAGGACATTGTCTTCATCCGAAGGAACGGTTACATTCATCAGCTTGGGTATTGCGGTGAGCGGGACAAAGGATTTGACCTTAGTTGCCGATCACTCCTCAACTGCCGGAGCGGGTAATGTCAACAACTTCTCCTTAACCAATGTCAAGCTTTCTTCCGGAACCGCTTCCGGTTTCCCGGTTGTAAGCAACAATTACTCCATTTCAGGTTCTGATTCGGGAGGATTGACGGTGGAAAAGAGCGGTTCCGTTGCCAACCCGAAAGTTGGCCAGAAGGCCGCCGCATTGTCGGAATTCAAAGTTACGGCTAACACCGAGGCCTCCTATATCAGAAGGATTCAGCTGTATAACGGCGGCGACGTAAAATCTTCCGATGTTACCAACCTTTACTTGGAAGTCGGCAGTGTTAAAGTCGCTCAAACTGCCGCTATGACTAGCGACGGTTACGCCGTGTTTGATTTCGGTACGCCCGGCTACAAGATCACCAAAGGAGACTACAAGATATTCAGATTATTCGGCGACCTTGCCGGCAAGAAATCCGAGACAATCAAGTTCTATCTAGAATATGCGGCTGATATTCTCGGCATCGGCGACCAGTACGGTTACGGAATGAAAGCGACGATTTCCTCGTTTGATTCTTCCGGTTCAACCGAGTCTCACAACCTGACCTTGCAGGGCGGCGTATTGACCATCACGATGAACGGTCCGTCCGCGACCAATGTCAGCACCACCACTTCTGACACAATCTTGGCGAAATACTCGTTTGCTGCCGCGAACAATATTGAAGTCAAGAAGTTGAGATTGGTGCTCTGCTTGGACAACCTTGGTTCCGGCACATTTACCAATGCCGCCGCTACAACCAACGGTTGGGGTGACCTTGAAGACATAAAGGTGGTTGACGAGGCGACCGGTTCGGTTTTGGTTGGTCCGGCTGACGGTTCGGCATTTACCGCTTCCGAAGCGACCGGATGCCCGGATTCAAAGACCGGCGCGGCCAAGACATTCACCGACATGTTTGATTTGACTGCCGGCCAGACAAGAAACCTGAAAGTTACCGCCGACATCAAGACCGCCAACGCCGTAGGTGGTACTGATACGCATGTTGCCCTTGATTCAACTGATATTATAAAGGTTGTTCTTGACGGCTACGGTGAGTCAGATCTGTCCGGAACTTCCGGCGATGTTGCGGTGTTGAAGTACACCGGGACCAGTACTGCCGTTGACGATTCCGATATTGTTCCGAATGCCGACCTATCGGGCAATAACATGACCATTCAGAGTTCGGCATTGACCCTTTCATTGTCTTCTTCGCCGATAAGCACGACTTATGTAAAGGGAACGAAAGACATTAACGCAGTCGGCATCAATTTCGCGGCGGCCTTGGCCTCCGACCTGAAGGTAACCGACATCACCCTTACCGGATATGTGAAAGATGCGTCTGGAGACACCTTGGCTGTAGGCGTGGATACTAATGATTCCGGAGTGACGGTCGGCAACTTGGTTTCCGCCGTCAAGCTGTACGATGGCGATACCGGAGATCTGCTTTCCGCTACCCCGTCAAGCAATAATCTTAGCAGTACTACCGGCACGATTGTGTTCAATAACTTGACTTGGAACATTCCGGCCGGTCAGACCAAGAGATTATTGGTGAAAACCGACCTGTCAACCAACGCGCCATCCGGTTCAAACGATTATTTTGCGTTTGACATCAATACGACCAGCGATGTTACTGCGATTGACAACAACAGCTCAACGGTTAACGCCGGCAATTCCGACCCGAACAGCAATACCACGGGCACGGTGACGGTAACTGTTTCCAGCGCCGGCACCTTGGTTGCCTCTTTGGCTCCCGCCAACCCGATCAGCGAAGCCAAATACTGGGGCCAGAACGACACCGAGTTTACCCGCTTGAGAATCAGGTCAACCAACGAAGCGTTCATGATTGAGAGGTTGAACCTCTACAATGTCAGCGATACCAAGGCGGATGTCTTGGCTAACGTTGGCCAGGTCAAACTTACCTACACCAACAAAGCCGGTCAGACATTAACCTCGCTCGGCTCGTTCAACCAAGACACCAGGCCCTCGGTTTCCTTCGGATTCACCGGCGACAACAGGCCGTATGTTCCCAAGGATTCCAGCACGGACGTAATCGTATACGCCAACTTGAAGACAAAGGCGAATGGAGCGACTTCCGAAGTCAACTTCGCAATTGACTTCTCCGGCGGCGCCAACGATGAATTCCGGGCCGTTGGCGAAGGTTCGGGCGCAGTCATTGAGGGCGCGACTTCCGGCAGCACGATTGCCGACCTTGACGGGAATAACATGTATATTTACAGGGCATTCCCGAAGATTGAGCAAGTTGCCATTGCCGGCAGTTCCCCGACTGGCACCAAGGATGTCTTGAAGTTCAAGATTACCGCTATGGGTCTTTCCGATTCAAAGATTCTCTTTGACGACCCAAGTTCTGTGGGCTTGAAGTTTGAAGCGATTGCCTCCGGTTCAACAGATGTGGATTTGGCTATAAATCTGTACGATGCCGATACCGGCACGCTCTATGCTTCACAGCAAGCTCAAGTCAACAGCATTCAAGACAACCCGACAATCAACGCTTCAATCAGCTTTACTGATTGGGAGCAGGATGTTGAGATTCAGGGCGGCCAGTCCAAGACCTTCAGGGTTGAAGTCGGATTCCAGAACTTCCCCGACAAGAACGACTACTTCCAGCTCGTTATGAGGGATGAAGCCAGCCAGGTTACCTATGTTGACGGCGCCAGGTCAGGTGAAGACCAGATGGTGACCAACGTGGCAAGCATCTTCAAGTTGCTGCCCATGAACGGCCCCATCTTCGTCACTCCCTAGTACTGCTAATATCCGGTTGCGCTCTCTCCTTGTCCCGATTTCCTACCCCAACCTTGCAGGGGTAGAGAAATCGAGGATCCACGATTTGCCTAGGGCAAATCGGGACAAAAGCGCTTAACCGGGAAAACCAACAACCCCCCACTTTTCACAAAAAGTGGGGGGTTTTGGTTTGGCTCTTTGCGGGAGTCGCAAATAGCGGTATAATGGCATTATGAATTTTCAGCCAAAAATCGTTTTGTGGGTTGTTATCTTTTTGGCCGGTGCGGGCCTGATTGCTTTCAGCTCCATTTTCAGAGACACCAAAAAAATTTCCGTTAGTTCGCCGACTCCTTCTCCCACCGGCTCATCGCCATCGCCGTCTCCAAAACCCTTGCTTTCTTCAAGCGCGGGCACTCCCGTTCCAAGCAATCAGATTGGCAAACCGGTCGCTTGCCAAATCGGCGGCAGTATTAATTTTATAGATAAAAATTTATATCAAACAAAGGGCGCCCAAATTGCTTATCAAAATGTTGATCATCCCGCGCGGTTAATTTTTTGGAAAATCGTACCCGACGACGGGAGTTTAAAGGTTGGCCCGAATATATTTTCAGGACTGCCTCTTCCTAATGGCGAACGTCCAGTTGGAGCCAGCATTGATAAGGAACCCACCGTCAGTTTTTATAGCTTAACCGCTGCCATTTCCTACGGAGTAACGGATTCAAGAGGCGTTGAAAAGATATATAATGCCGATTGCACCGGTTTGGTCACCATAACCGCGCCGCCCAAGTAAATTATGTCAGCCATTATCGCAAAATTACTTTTTCCATTTTATCTGCTTTTAGGCCTGATAAGCAGTTCTATTTACCCGTCTTACATTCAACTGGGCGCGGAAAGTCTGACTTTTAATTATAAAACGGGCGATTCAAGACCGACCTACTTTTTAAGCGTTAAGAATATAGGCCCGCAAAAAGTCAGGTTTGACATCTCAAGCGATGTTAATTGGATTTTTATTACCCAGGAAGGGTTGGATAACGTAAGAACGCTTGAGCTTGACGTGCAGAATTCCGTCAATTTCGTGCTTGATATCCGGACCGATTTGGTCGGCGACGGTCAGCATACCGGAAAAATAACGGTTGATGCGGTATATCTTCAAGACAAATCAATACTTGAAACAAAGGAAGTGGCCGCGACTCTGAACAAGAATTTCGTTCCGATCCCATCCGCTTCGCCTGCGCCAAGCGCTACCGGAACGCCTGCGGAAACTCCGGCTGCGACGGCAACGGCAATTCCTTCGGCTGTCACGCAAACTTCGCCGACAGTTTCTGTTTTAAAGACCAAAACGCCGCTTCCGTCAGCCCGGGTTTCGCCGTCCCCATCCGGAAAGACCGAGCCGGTCAAATTGACTTCTCCGTCAATTTCGCCTTCGCCGGAAATTAGCAGGCAAGCCGACTTTCCGGCCGGAAAAACTAAAAGCATTTGGCAAAAAATCGCGGACTGGTTTTCTAAAGTGTTTTAACGAATCATGCACGGCAGGTATTTTTTATTTCTTATTTTTTTAAGTGCGCTAGCGCTTAGTTTTTTATTATACGGCAATGGTATTAATGGGAGCTTTGTTTATGACGACCATTTTTTTACCGACCGGCAGGAGCTGAACTCGCCGGGATATTTGTCCAAGATATGGCTAGAGCCGTATCTTCCCCAGCATGTCGCCTCCGGCTTGTACCGGCCGCTGGCGATTTTTTCATTTGCCCTTAATTTCATTGTTTTCGGCCAATCAGCCGTAAGTTTTCACTTAATTAATGTTTTACTGAATGGAACGGTAATTTTTCTTGTTTTTCTTCTGGTGTCAAGGATTTTCAAGGATAAGACTATGGCCATACTTTCCGCTTTATTTTTCGCTTTTCTGCCGATTCACACTGAGGCCGTCAGTTTCATAAAATCAAGAGACGAAATCATGTCCGCTCTTTTTGGTATTTTATCCTGGCTTGCTTTTATTTCGGCTACCGCGGGAGACCAAGTTAATTCAAAAAAAATTTGGTTAAGCGCGTTTTTATTTTTGTTAGCGGTAATGTCCAAGGAGCTGATCATTATACTTCCGGCTCTGTTTTTTGGTGTCTATATGATTCGGCAAAAACCTAATTGGTCGGCTATTTTTAAAACTGGTTTTGTTTTTCTGGTTGTCGCAGTTTTTTACATGTTTTTGCGTTTTAAAGCGCTTGGCAATTACGCCTTTGGAACGGATGATACTTTTTTTGTCATCAATCCGATCAGTTTCGTTGATTTTTGGACGCGTTTTTGGACGGCATTTAAGATCGCTTTTGTATATATAGGCAAGGCCTTTGTGCCAATCAATCTATCCGCTACTTATCACTATAATCAACTTACTTTGGTTGATAATCTTTTAAGTTCTTGGCAGGCAATCAGCGGCATGGCGATCCTTGGCGGCTTGATTTTTCTGGCGGTAAGCAGAAAATTTAGGAATACTCCCCTTGGCGTGGGAGCGCTGGCTTTTCTCATTCCTTACGCGGTCATTTCAAAGTTTATTTTTAAATCCGGCGATCTTCTGGCGGAGCGGTGGCTTTATTTTCCTTCCCTTGGCCTAAGCATTATCGGCGCTTACGTTTTCTCGTTGATTTTGGCAAGGAAGAAAATGATGGGCATACTTGCGTTTGGGGCCGTTCTGGCGATTTACGCTTTCGTTATCATCCCGAGAAATAAAGTGTGGAGTTCCGAAGAAAACCTCTTTAAAAGCATGGTCAAAACCGCGCCGAAAAGCGTTCAGGGGTACACAAATCTTGCCAATTTTTACATGAAAAACGACCGGCTTGACGAAGCCCGCGAGGCGGCGGAAAAGGGGTTCAATATCTATAAAGATTATTCGCCGCTCCTGAATGTCATCGGGGCGATTGCCTTTAAGGACGGCAATTACGATTTGGCCAGAACCGCCTTTCTGAAAGCCGTGGAATTGTCTCCCAAAATTCCTTTGGCATACAGCAACCTCGGCCGTCTTTATTACAGCAGTGAAGAATACGATAAAGCCGCGGAAGCGCTGGAAAAAGCGATCGGCTTATACTCAATCAGGCCCAAACCGACAGATATTTTTCTTTATGCCCTGTCGCTGATAAAAGCTAGGCGATATGACGACAGCATTAAAACCGTCAACCGCTATTTTTCAAATGATATGGATAATTCTCAAGTTAGATTTATCTTAGCCATCAACTATTTTAAAATGGGCAATCTCGCCGAAGCCAGGAAGTATTTTGACTGGAATCCGGGCAAAACCGACGCCGAAAAAATTAAAATTCTGCGGTCATTTTAATTTATGTTTAAGAAAAACATCACCTTTATTATTCTCCTGGTTATTGTCGGTTTTTCTATTTATGCTCCCAATTTGAACAATCGGCTGTTTTGGGACGATAATGACTGGATAATAAATAATCCGTATGTGCATAGTTTTTCTTGGGACAATATCAAATTTTTGTTCAGCCACGATACCCTTGCCGGAATAGGCCTCCGCTCAAATTATTTCCGGCCGTTCCTTTTTCTGACATTTGCGTTTAATTATATGATTGACGGAATAAAACCCATGGCTTATCATCTGACCAGCAATATCATCCATGTACTTAACGCCGTTCTGATTTTTCTCATCGTTGAAAAGTTTATCAGGAAAAAACGAGTTGCTCTGCTGGCTTCTCTGCTTTTTCTTATTCATCCTCTCCAGACCGAGGCCGTTGCGTATGTATCGGGGCGCGGGGACCCGCTGTCGGTGTTTTTTATGCTTCTGGCCCTGTGGATTTTTACTGTTTTCCGGGACAAAAACTTATTCCTTGGCTATTCACTATCATCCGTTTCTATGATTCTCGGGATATTGAGCCGCGAGACGGCGTTTCTATTCCCGATTTATTTTATAATATTCTCCGTGGCCTTTCTGCAAAAAGACAGATTTCTCCCGGCGCTTAAAAAGTCAATTATTCAAGCTTGGCCTTACTGGGTGATATCTTTTACCTACGGAATTTTGCGGCTTACGGTTTTGAATTTCCAGAATACGCTTAATTTTTACCAGCAATCGAATTTTTATACGGAGCACTTGTCCTACAGAATCTACACTTTTTTTCACTCTCTCGTTGTATATTTTAAATTAATCTTTATACCCGCCGGCCTTCACATGGAAAGAGATATAGTCGTAAATTCCGCGATGTGGCAGTGGCCGGTCTGGCTCGGCATCTTAATTATTTTGGGGCTGATATTTTTGCTTTTTTATCTTTACAGAAAAGGTTCTAATTCTCTAAACGCTAAACCCTATACCCTAAACCCTTTTTCAGTTTGGTTCTTTGCGTGGGGATTTTTCTTCGTGAATCTTGCGCCGACGTCGGGGATTTTTCCAATTAACGCTTTGATATATGAACATTGGCTGTACTTTTCGCTGTTTGGATTTTTCGTTCTTGCCGCTTTTTATATTGATAAACTCGTTGATCATCTGAAGCTTAATTCAAGGGTTTTGTTTGCCGCTTTCTACCTGTTTTTCGCTGGCTATCTGATTTTTTTAAGCGTCCAGTCCGTTCGCCGCAACATAATTTGGGGCAAGACGGAAGAGTTTTATAAAAATATTCTTCAGTACGAATCCCAAAATGTCAGAGCGTTGAATAATCTGGCAATGTATTATTCCGAACAAGGCAAGATAAAAGAAGCCGAAGATCTATACTGGCGGGCGGTTGACGCTAACAACAATGTTCCGGCGCCTTATTATAATCTCGGTAATATTTTAAGGGACAGGGGCGACATAGCCGGTGCGTTGGAGCTGTATAAGAAATCAATTGAGCACGACCACAATTTTGTCTATGGCTACATGAATATTGCCGTAATTTATGCCGATCAGGGCAATCTGGCCGGAGCGATTGAGATGCTGGAGAAAGTCAAAGAATTAAAGCCAAATGATGCCCGCGTTTACTATAATCTCGGTTTGTTATACCTTGCAGAAAAAAATAACGATTTAGCTCTGAAAAATCTTCTTATGGCGGACAAGCTGGCGGAAAACGACCCGGAGGTTAAAGCGATCGTAGATGATTTAATGGGCCGTTTGGAGAAAAAGAAATGAACAACAAACAAGTTAACTTTTTTCACCATCTGATTTTAATTGTTTTACTGGCGGCGGTTTTTATCCAGCCCTTTTTAAGCTCTCGGAAATTCAGCCCGGCCAATGACGAGATAACTCATCTTCCCAGCGGCTATACCTACTTAAAAACGGGGGATTTTTCTTTAAATCCCCAGCACCCGCCGCTAATTAAACTGCTTGCCGCTTTTCCTTTGCTTTTTATGGATTTGCAATTTTCGCCTGCCGACATAGCCTTGGGCGAATGGAAATTCGGCAAAAAAATTATTTTTGAAAACGATGCCGACAAGATATTTCTGTGGGGCCGGCTGGGGCCGATGTTGATTTCTTTGCTTCTCGCCCTGTTTATTTATAAATGGGCCGGCGAAATTTGGAGCCGTTCAGGAGGCCTGATCGCTTTGTTTTTTTACGCTTTTATGCCCAACATTCTGGCCCATTCGCAGTTTGTGACTACCGACCTCGGAGTTACTGCTTTTGCTTTTATCGCTTGTTACTGGCTTTGGAAGTATTATAAAACTGGCAGAATCAAAAACCTTGTGTGGACCGGCGTTTTTTCTGGACTTGCCTTGGGTTCAAAATTTTCCGGTTTGTTACTCGTTCCAATCTTTATTGTTTTGATTGGATTCAAAGAGTTTTCTATAGCCGGTTCTTTTGCAAGAAGGGGCCTCAATTTCTTTAAAAAGTTCTTATTTGTTGTGACAATCGGTGGTCTTGTAGTTTGGGCGGCATATTTCTTCCCGGCCGACCCGATGTTTTATTTGAAGGGGTACAGAACCGTATATGCCGACAAAAATGTGAATTTCTTGTTTTATTTCAACGGCGCTTATAGTTCTACCGGCCGGTGGTATTATTTTTTGGAAGCTTTTCTGATTAAAACGCCGGCGGCCTTTCTTTTGGCCTTGGCGGCGGT
>CAYHMZ010000003.1:2163-3775 GCA_964357835.1 uncultured Candidatus Saccharibacteria bacterium | reverse complement strand
ATTATCGGGGACGTGGATATCTTTCTTTACGAGATTTATAGAGGGGACTATAATTAAAACATATGAAAATACTTAAGATTTTTAGGTTCAAAAACATCTGGTCGATGTCAGTTGTTTTTGTTGTGATTTTATCGGCATTTTTGCTGTTGCCACGGCATGAAGCCAAAGCGGCCGATGCCGGTGAGTATGTTTGGTTTAGAATAGACAGCGAGCTTAATGCTTTGATAGCTAATAAGGGCACGCTAACCGTGAGGTGGTATTGTGGCGGTGCTTCCACGTTCGGCCAAGTGAATGACGGTACAGCATCAGAAAGCACAAATTTGGCAGATGGAATTATCAAAGTCGCATCCAATTCCAAGGAGATGACGGACGCCAGCTGTACTATCGGGGCCAGTGAAACCTTAAGAGCATCGGCATCTATTGATGGTTGGGTAGTAAGAACGTGGACAGCGTCGTCTTTTCCGGGCGCTTCCACTTCTGACCCCTTTACCCAAAGAGCGAGCATGGATTACGACTTCGTTGTGGGACTGGTAAAAGATGAGCTTGGCAGTACCCTGACCCTAAATGGCAGCACCGCTTCTGCTTCTTATAGCGGGACAACGGCTTCAAGTTCTTATAGCGGGGGTTATAAATATTTTGCGGCGACCGCGGATGGAACATTAACCGGGGGAGCAGACGGTTATGTAAACAAAACAGTTGCTGTTACCTGGTCATCAGATTACCAAACGGCCTCAAAGTCGGCTGATTTCAATGATTCAACAACCAGCACTTACAATGGCAACCAGCTGCCATTCGGCCAGAAGTTCCATGTTTATTTGCGGGGCGGAAGTTCCACGGCGGATACCATAACGGTAGGCACCGTCCAAGCCGGAAACAGTTACGGAACAACCTGTACCGCCGGCACGGGAAGCAATTTAAGTTATTGGTATTGCGCCGTCCCCATAGGCAATACCGAAACAACGGCAAGATATACTCATGATAATTATAATACCGCCACTGCTACTTATACCGATAGAGATGATGGCAACGACGCGCAGGAATCTCTTGACCTTACTCCAACTTTGAAAGCTCCAAGCGGCGGTTGCGCAAACTGCGTTGTTTACTCTGAAACCCCGACACCTACGCCCGAAGTTACGCCAACTCCAACACCCGTCTTAACTCCAACTCCAACTCCAACTCCTACGCCGACGCCCATTGTTACGGCGGGAGCAGTAAGTCTTTTCAGAAAAGTAAATGACCCGAAAGTTTATGTAAAGGGGAGCGACGGGACATTAAGTTGGGTGAAAACACTGGCGGATTTCAATGCCGCCGGCTATAAGTGGACGGATGTGAAAGTTATTTCTGGAAGCGAATTCGGGAAAATGCGAGTCGGGGGAAACGTAAGGGTTGTGAAGGGAATTGCTTATCTCCGCATAAGATCCGGCCCGTCAACGGCGTACCCGATTGTCGGCAGGGTATTGCCCGGTCAGGAGCTGAATTTCACCGAGATGAAAAACGGCTGGCATCACATCAATTCCGGCTGGATATCCAGCGCTTACGCCAAAGAATTTTAAAGAATTTTGATGTAAATCTTAAAACCGCGGCCTCACGGCCGCGGTTTTTTCTATTTTAT
>CAYHMZ010000003.1:0-2063 GCA_964357835.1 uncultured Candidatus Saccharibacteria bacterium | reverse complement strand
GCGGAATTTTCTGGCGTTCTTTTTAAAAATATAATTACACTGCCGTCTTTGTAAATCGGCAGCCAGTTCGGGTCTTGGGAGATGTTGAGAAGGAATTGCCTTGCCCAAGGGGTAATATCGGTGTGGGCGAAGAAAATATAATTGATGTCGTATTTTTCAGAATAATATTTCCACATTTTCGGATCTTCCTGCATCGGTTTGTAGATATTCCGGAAAAACTCCGTGCTGTACGCTTCCGGCCTGCCGTCAACGAACACTCTTTGTTCGGGATAAAGTTCCCATATCATAAAACTTCCGACGTCAAAATTATTAAACACCGGCCCCTTGATGTCGTTCTGCTTTACAAACTCAACGCCTTTCTCTGCCCCCGCAGGGATTTCCAGACCAAATTTTTTCCCGCTTTCAAGCCACCTGAAGTATTTATTATCTATGACTGCCGAGGTAAGCCACGTCAGAAACAGCAAGGTAGCAGCCGAAACCGCGATAGCCGTTTTTTTATTCGTCAGCCAGGCGGGGAGGCGGATGGCGCTGATGTTTAAGGCGAATATCGGGATAAAAACCAAAGCGTAAATTCCGAAGTTGCGAACCATCCTTGCGCCAAGCACCATGAAAACCAGAGCTACCAGCAGTTCAAAAGTTATTTTCCTTACCCCATTTTTAATTGCTATAACAAAACTCAAAATCAGCGCAATCAATGAAAGCTCGAAAAGCCAGATCGGGGTTAACAGAGCGCCATAATCAGTCAGAAAAAAGATGCCTTGATTTTCAACAATGCTGTAGCCGTAATTTCCTAATATCATAAATGGTTGGAGAGCGCCCCTTATAAAATTCGGATTTATTAGAGTGGCGGCGCAGGTGATTAAAAAAATAATCGCCAGTTTTTTTAGGATGGCAACGTTCTCTTTATGAACCAACCGGTCAATCAGGAACAAAAACAAAAGCCCCGGGCCGAGGGCGAAATAAATATGCATATTGGTCCAGAGCAGCTGGATTATCGGCAGGGCATAAAGCCATTTATAGCTTTGGCCGAATTTTGCCTTGAAAATCGCAGCCAAAAAAATTGCCAGGAACAAATAGCTGAAAATTTCCGGCCTGACATCAGTGCGGTCAAAAATTAAGGCCCCGATTATAAAAGAAATTATAAGCGGCCAAAGGCCGGTTTTTTTGTAAAGCGTGGCAAATATTACGCTAAAGGCCGCTAAAATCACCGCGGCCTTGAATAAAATAAGCCCTTTCAGGCCGATTATGCCGTTAAGAAGAAAAAAAACCACCTCGCTTAACCAATGATGATTAATAAAAGGATGGTCCGGTTCGGTGAAAGAGAAAAGATTTGTTTGAGGAACGCTTTTTGCCTCCCAAATAATCTGCCCGAGCTTTAAATGCCGCCCGATGTCCTGGTTTATGGAGCCCAAACTGTGAACGCAAATAAGAGCGATAAAAACAAATAAAAGCGCTAGCGCGGCAAAACGTAAGTATTTCATAAATCCAAATTTCAAAATCCAAATTGACCTATAAACCCCAATTACCAATTTCCAATGCCCAATGAATACCCAATGCTCAAATACTTAATTTTTATCCTTGCTCCTAACAATTGCCGCAAATATTAAATTCAGTTCTTGGGCCTCTTTCCATAACTTTCTTGTTTCATCTTTTACTTCTGGGGCCGTGTAGGCGATTAATCTCAACCAATACCTTGTCTCTTTTGTTTCTTTTTTGGCGATACAGATTTTATTAATAAAATCCTTTTTAGAACTCGCCTCGTCGGCTTCCATATAATTTGCGCCTATACTTGTGGCCGACCTTATCAACTGACTTATTAAGGGATTGGCAATCATGTTTTTATTTAATTTCTTGCAAAAATCCAGGATATTTTGACTAAACAAAGTTGTTCTCTCTTCTAAATCAAATTTATGCTTGGGATTTTGGGTTTTGGGGTTTGGTTGGGTATTGGTCATTGGATATTGGAATTTACAACAAGTCTTCAACTTGTTGCACCATCTTGTTCAAATCAAATTTTAACACCACTGTTTGATGGGCCTGAATGCCAAACTCTCGCCGCAGAT
>CAYHMZ010000002.1:0-19817 GCA_964357835.1 uncultured Candidatus Saccharibacteria bacterium | reverse complement strand
CAATCATAAAAAATAATATAAAATACTAATTGTCTGTTGATAAGTCGGTTTCCGTAGCTTCATAGGAGTTGTTTTTTAATTTTCTCGGCAATATTCTTGCTTTCCGGCATATTTTTCTCTACCCTCTCGTAGACCAAAGAACCGCAGTAAGTGCAACCTAGACCACTGTTTTTGTCAATATTGTGGGGGGGGCGAGCCTGGGCCTATAATTGTTTTTGGATGAGGGTAACAAGCCAGCTCAATCAGAAGCCCGTCAAAATTAATGTTGATAAGTTTTTGATTCGGTGGCGCAAAATATATGAGATTTAGAGAGTCCGTCCCGTCCAAAAAGGACAAGCCGATGGATCCTCGGGAGGAATTGTTAAAAAAATTCCCATCAGGAGGCCGCGAAGACACAGAAGGGTCAGAACAAAAACTTCTTGCCGAGCTTGAGGCAGAGTTTAACGAAAAATGGAATGAGAAGAATTTCCCCGGCGCACTTAGAGCGTTTTTACGCCGTTTCAGTTTGGTTTCCACAGCAAGAGAATATGAAGGCAAGCGTACTCTAGAGTATGGGGACGTAAATTTACGGGGTAGCGCAAGCCCAGAGGCCCCGGTATCAACCGAATTAGCAGACAAAATCGTTCGGTATAAAACTTTAGATGAGATCGTTAGAGAAATGTCGAAGCTTTCTCAATTGCTTGAAGAGGCCAATCAATACCTGAAAACCCTTGTCGGCGAAGCTCCCGATATGCAAAATAAAAGGAATGACATTACGATTGCGACGAGAGAAATGGAAAATCTTTTGAAGACCTATGCCAAGGCCAAGGAAAGAAGGATGCAGAGTTTATAAATTCAACTGAACCTAAGACCGGCGATGCCGGTTTTAGATTTACTTTGCGGCGCGGCTAATCATTCTAATTTTCCCCTGAGGTAATCCGGGAGCTTTTCGATAACAACCCGCTCCTGTTTGGTCGTGTCCCTGTCGCGGACGGTAGCGGTTTTATCTTCAAGAGAATCAAAATCAACCGTCACGCAAAAAGGCGTACCGATCTCGTCTTGAGCGTAATAACGCTTTCCGATATTGCCGCGGTCATCCCAAGCGGTCATAAAGCACGGGCTCAAATCGTCGTAAATTTTTCGCGCCAATTTCACGAGTTCCGTTTTATTGGCCAGCAGCGGGAAAACCGCGATTTTATAAGGGGCGAGTTTTTTATCAAGTTTCAAGACAACACGGTCGTCTTCTTCGTTGTAGGCGTCAATCAGCAAGAACAGCAACGACCGGTCCACACCGGCGGAAGTTTCTATGTCCCACGGGATGAACGTCTCGCCGGTTTGAGGGTCGCGATAAGACATATCTGTTCCCGAATATTCCTGATGCCGGCGCAAATCCCAATCTCCCCGGTGGTGGATGCCCATAAATTCGTTCCACCCCCACGGCGTGTTGTATTCAATATCGGTGGCCAAGCGGGCGTAATGGGCGCGTTCATTACCGGCGTGATCCCTGAAACGCAAATTTCCTTTTTTCATGCCCAAAGATAAATACCAATCCATTCTGTTTTTCTTCCAATACTCAAACCACTTTTGCCCTTCGGCTTCGTCGGGCTTTATATAATACTGGACCTCCATCTGTTCAAATTCCCGCGACCGGAAAGTGAAGTTTCCCGGCGTTATCTCGTTGCGGAAGGCCTTGCCGATCTGGGCGATGCCGAACGGAATTTTCACGCGGGTTGAGTCCAGAACATTTTTGAAATTTACCTGCGCGCCATTCGTTATCTCTCCTCTTAAAAAAATAGTTGATTTTTGGTCCTCAATGACTCCTAATTTGGCTTCAACCAATATGTTAAATTTTTTGGGCTCCGTCCATTCAACTTTTTTGCCCTTATGCGATTCCTCATGGCTTCCTATTTCTTCTTCATCGTCGGCCCTGAATCTTTGATGGCAGATTTTGCATTCAATCAAAGGATCAACGAAGGCCTCCGTGTGGCCGCTGGCTTCCCAAGCCCTTGGATTCATCATAATTGCCGCATCAATGCCGACAACGTCATCCCTTAATTGAACCATTTCTCGCCACCATCGATCTTTCAGGTTCTTTTTCAGCAGCGCGCCCGTCGGTCCATAGTCCCATGTTCCGGCCAATCCGCCGTAAATCTCCGAGCCGGGAAAAATAAAACCGCGCCTTTTGCAAAGAGACACGATTTTCTCCATTAAATTTTCCTCGTTTTTCATAATTCTTTTACTACTCACTGCCTACTACCTACTACCCACTTGTTATTCCTCCACGTTTCCGCTCGCGCTGGAATCGCTGACATTGGAGGTGGTAACATCGGGTATCGTACGCAAAATTCTCTCTTTGGTAAAGGTGTCCACCCCCTCAAACTGTACATTTTTCAAAAGCGGAACTGGCCCGCCGGCTTGATTAACCGAGGGAGTAACTGAAATCTGGAAATCGGCTTCGTATTGCGGAAAGGAAACGCCTACTCCCGCCGGCAGAGTCCCCAAATCCCAAGTAACGGTCTTCTGCGCCGCGTTATAAACCGGCTGAGGCTGACTGCCGCTGACTCTGGCTCTTTCTTCCCAAACCACTCCCGGCATTAATACCGCCGTTACTTTTGCAGACGAGAGGTCGCTGGACGGATTAACCAGGTTCCAACGGATGGTAAACACCGTTTTGTAATTCACCTTGGGCGGGAACGGCCCGGTTGAACCGAAAACGGAATCGTTCAAAAGGATTTTCTGGGCAAATGTCGGGGAAGACGAGATGCGGGTTACCAGCTCGCTATCGGCTGTCAGTTTGTCTATATCCAAATCGGCGGGGACGTTCGGGGTTTCCAGATGAGCTGTGGCCTTCACGAACGATTCGCGGGCCCCCAACCCGCCCGAAAAACTGCTTTTCAGGCGCGCTTCAAATTCAACCGTAGCGGACTGGTTTGCCCCCAGATTGTTTAATGCCGGAACCGTTGAACCGTTCCAATAAATAGTGCCGACCCTGCTGTCAAAAAATCCGTCTGACCTCACGGTAGTAAAATCAAACATACTGCCGTCCAAGTGGACGGAAAAACTTAGGCCGGCGATACTGGAATTGCTATTATTTTTCAGGTTTGCTTTGTAGCGGAGAAGGTCTCCCGCGTGGGCGATGTAATCAGCCGAGTCGTTCACAGTTAGCCCAACGGATAAAAGCGGGGTCGCGATGACCGAAGAGGCCTCGGTCTTTTCAAAATCAACATAATTGTCGCCGGTTGCCGTCGTTATTTTTTTCTGTAAAACCACCGAGATCGTCTTGGTCTCCCTTTCGTTGCCGCTTAGAGCGCCCTGAATGGTGATCCTGGCTCCCTCGCCCTGCTTTAAGGCGGGAATTGTCCAAATGTCCTGACCCTGGCTCCGGCTCGTCGGCTTGGGAGAATATTGGCTTGGCTTAAATCCGCTGGGATAACGGGCTTGGAAACGCAAGTCCTGCAAATCTCCGCTGGACTGGTTGCGATAATCTATGAGGTAACTGATATTCTGGCCGTTGATCACTGTCGGCGGAGCAACCAGCGTGATCGGCACGGCAAGCGTTGTGATCGTGGTTGCCAGCGAGGCCTCTCTCTTAAAAACAGAGCTGAGATTACTTGGCTTGAAAGTCAGAGTGGCTCTGGCCGTTTTTATGTTGCCCCTGTCGCCGACAATGTAAGCAGCCAGGGTTTTTTCTCCGGACTCTCCGCTTTTTAACTCGCCGATATCAAGATTCTCATTAGTTACGTTCAGAATATTATTATCTCTCGTTACGATTGCATCCGGAGGATAGAAAAAACTTAACTTAACATCGGAAAGCGAAATTTTATTGTTGTTGGCGAAGGTAATTTTATACGAAACCAATTCACCGGCGGATATTTCCTTGGGCCCCTCGATTTCCAGCTCAACGCGGCCCTCGCTGAACGAACCGCGCCCCATAAAGAAAAAAACAAGGGCAATGGTTAAAAGAATAAGGAGGCTAAAGCCAAGCAATTTTATTCTCCGGCGGCTAAAAAACGGCGCCGGCGAAACCCGCGGTCCTAAATTGGGATTTTGAATTGGTTCTATTTTAAAATCCATTATTTCAAAAATTTAAACGTGGAGAGGATTTGATCAAGCGTTTTTTCATTTACCCCGCCGCGAAAGCGACAACTATGACTATCGGAAACCAGATTGAGAACCTAATTTGGCGACGCATAATTATTTATCAATTCCAAATTTGCTCTTAGGAATCTTGGACTGTTTCACAATGGCAAGAAACGTGCCAACAAAAATCGGCTTATTGCCGCCATGCAGTGGGACAGGAACTATTATCCCCGACTCTTTATGCCTATATATCCGATGACTGCCTCTTTGTCTGGACAAGACAAAACCATTTTGGAGCAAAACTTTAATAAGTTGTTTCGCCGTTAAAGGCTTCATTTATCTCGCCGGAAGAGAAACCTGGATTTCGTCTACGACAATGGGGCGATGTTTAGTTGTGGGTATTTCCTCGCCCTGTGAAGCTAATTCTTCCAGCCACAGTTTTAGAATTTCTTCGGCTCGTTTCTTGGCATCTTCAAAATTGCGGCCAAAAGTAACGCAACCGGGCAGGGCCGGGAATGAGACGTTAAAACCGCCCTCCTCCGCGGAGTCAAAAATGGCAATGTAGTTATATATTTTTTGCTTCATTATTTTGATTTTAGCACACTACTGAATGAATTTGAAGGTAGAGAGGATTCTCAAAAAATTCGTTCCGAATTTTTAATTTCCAATTTTCAATTCCTAATTTCCCCGCCTGCCTACGCCATCCGGCGCGGTTTGACGGGATGATGTAAGTTCATCTGATTGGAGCAAGGGCATAATATAGCCGCAAGACGGCAATGGCGGGCAGGTAAACAAATCCCAAATCCCAATTTCCAAACAGATAAGAAGTTATTTATATTGTTCGAGCGGAGTCGAGAACCTAGTGAAATTCAAAATGCAAAAGTCTCATGCCAGAGGCAAATCCGCCTTTGGCGGAAAAATTCAAAAATTAATCAGTAAATTTAAAAGTAATATCTATCCCATGTAACGGACCGTCATTGTACCCAACTTGTGCAAACGATATTTCAAAAAATAAATTAGTCCCTTCCTTGTGAATAACATAATAATCTTGGCCCATGCAAAGCCCTTCGATACCATCACAAGTTTCTATTATCCTGTAGGCTGGATATCCTTGAAAAATAACTTTTTGTTTTGATAAATTAGGGTTTACTTGCATGCGAACATCATCTTGATTATTTACATATTCATCCAATGTTCTCAATCTACTATTGACTACTCGAATCTTTGTTAGGACGTCCCAATTTAACACACCCGCTTCCAAAGATGGCGGGCAATCTGAATGTTGAAAGTCAATTGCATATTCATAATCACTAATATCTCCTTCATTGACACAAACAGGAGCTTGGGAGTATTCGTTACCAAATGGTCCATATGTGGGATAAATGACTTTAAATCCATATTCATTATTCACATATAACTTAAAAAGCGAGCTGTCCACTTGCTTAGTAGTTGAGGTTGAAACTTGCCCAGAACTTGTCGAATGGGTAAATTTAAAAGTAGAGAGGATTTGGTTTAAGTAATCTGTATACGATTCGATTCTAACGACTACTCGGCCGTGGGGAATGTAGACCCTATCCAAAACAATTCCATGAGAAACGCCACGCACCTCTAAAGTCATTTGTCCTTCGATTTGCCGCGGAATTATTTGCTCTTCTTCTAAATTTAAATTCAAATTTTGATCATTAACAAACTCGTTCCCACGCAATTTCTGTTTATACCATGTTTCAATGTCCTGAGCACTGTCATAAGAAAAAATTGCGACAGAGATGCCAGGAGTATAATTATCTTGAACATTATTTGATACGGCTACAATGCCCTCTACAAATAAAGGATTCTTAAGCTTCTCTAAGGGCTCCATATGTTGGGATGGCAAATACCGGAATTCAAACCCATATTTCTCGTTACGGTAAGTTTGCCAACCCCGCAAAACTTCGTCGCGGGGCAAGTTGCTCCTACCGTTCCGAACTATATTTACCGGCTCCAAATCATACGGCCCGGGGATTAACGTCTGTTGCCAAAATAAATACCCCGCCGTGAAAGCAGCAATAAGCACTATCGGAAACCAGATTACAAATTTAAGCTGGCTGCGCATTGCATTGTTTGATTACTGGTGGGCTTATTTAAGTTCTATTCCGTTTTTTTTCACTTCGGCAAACATTGATGAAGCCCCGGAAAGTTTATCAAATTCATCCTGGGTATAGCCTAATATGTCCATTGGCCAATTCGAAAATTTCTGTCCGCGCGAACGCGACAAAAACACAAGTCTTTCAATAAGAGGCATCTTTTTGAATTCATCTGATATTATGAGCAAATCGATATCGCTGTCTTTGCCTGCCCTGCCGGAAGCCGAGGAACCAAAAAGGATAGCTTTTTTTACATCAAGCTTTTCTCTCAAAGCGTTCACAAAGTTTTTAGCTATTTGTTGTGATTTAGCTGATATTGTAGCCATCGGATTGTGGATTTGGTCAACTTTAAAAATCTTGAAGCGGTTTTCCGATCATAAGATAACGGGTTTATCAGTGCGGTATCGGGATAACGGGACGGCTGATAATACGCGTTGAGCTCCTGAACAAAATCAAGAATTTCTTTGGGAAAATGGAAAGCGCTGTCCGTTAAGAGGGCTGGCAAATCGTGGGTTTTTCTGACTGTCTTGCCGATGGAAGAAAGTGTTCCTTTGAGATATTTTTCCATAGATTGGTGGCAGTGCCAAATCGTCCCTTCATAAGACCTATTCTTGAAGAGAATCTCGGCATTATGAAAATCCATCCGGGCAAATTCAAACCATTTTTTCGAAAGATTATTCATAATGTTCTACTCGGTAAACTTAAACGTGGAGAGGATTTGGTCATAGACCTTTGAATGTATCTGTTCATTCCTATCATTGGGATCGCTTTCTACAAAATATAATACAAACACAATCCCCTTATTCAAGGTAAAGATTTGGCCTGCCATAAAATCCCCTGAAAAAATAGATAACCGTTTAGCTAATGTTCCTCCTAAATTGATACTGACTGATCTTCTTGTTTGTATGTCATGCTCAAAATCACTCAGGAGTACATCTAGATCACGATTGGCCGCATCCCTTAATATTTTTATACCGAAAAATCCTTGAAGGTCTGTATTTTCAAACTCGGGTTGGACTCTCTCTGTAAACTCTAGGCTTTGAATCTCATTGACTTGACTATCATCAAAAGAGTAACCGATGGGATGAACAGAACTGTTAATATACCAGCCTGGGGGGTACTTCACTTCAAACCCGTATTTCTCGTTGCGGTAAGTTTGCCAATTACTTATATCTGCGCTAGCGGCACCGCGGTTTCTGACTACAGACATTGGTTCCAGATCATACGGCCCGGGAGCGGATGATTCGCGGATCCAAAGCCAGGCCACGATAAAAACCGTGGCTATTATGACCGAAAACCAGATTGAGAATTTAAGCTGTTTATGCATTATTAAAACAAATTTTCTAAAATGTTTTCAATGCCTCTATTTTACTACTTTTCTGGCAAATTGTAATGACTTAAAATGGGCATTGGCTAACTGCTCAATCGGTAAAGTATGATCGTAACCCATTATTTTTAACAGATCCTCTCTCGCTGATTTTATAACTACCGGCCAACCGGCTCTCCCCTCTTGAGCCAGCCGGTCGTATTCGCGCAAATGAGAATGCAAAAAATCCCAGAGTTTTGGGTCGGACTCGCCCTCAAAAACAAGCTTGTCAAAACATTCAAGCAAAAAATATGCCGCGGCCAGCGCCGGCAAAGACGATTTCAAACCGCGGAACGTGTCTAGACAGAAAGAGCTTGTGATAATGGGGTGGGAATTTTTTTGAACAAGGGAAAAATCCACCAGATTTAAAATATCCAGATGGCCCGCCTGCTTGGAAGACGGGCGCAGTATGCTTTTTGCCTGATATATCTGCTTGCCCGAATCCTTCGTATAGCAAACCACCAGCTCGTCATACTCGCGAACCGGTATTTTTTTAAGAATTATCGCTTGAGTCCGCATAATGTTTTTATTGTTTTCTAACATTCTTATCCAAATCTTCCATTTCTTCAATTAAATTTCCATATCTGCCAAATAGCTTCTCGTTTTCCTCTGACATCAGAATCCCAATCTCGCTTCTGCCGAGCAACATTCCGCCCCTGTCAAGAATGCGCAGGTTATCCCGGAAAAATTTAACAAGTTGCCGTAGACGGAAGTTGTTGGTTCTCGCCACTTCTGAATATTTTTTCAGTAACTGCCTCCACTCTTTTCGGAAAATAGGAATTTTGTTTATGCGAGTGTTTTTATCTCCAGAAACGATATCGTCAAACAGCCGCTGTAAGCCCAATATTTCCGGGTTCTCTAGGTAGCTAAACTCTGGATTAAATTTGGGTATTTGTTCTTTCATGTTTTTCGTCCGGCGTTATCCGATGATGCTGGATAGCACAGGGAGCAACAGAGGCACAACGGCGGAGCGGTTATTTTTTATTCCTGACCCCCAACCAAATTTTTATCTGCGGTTCAAACTCAAACTCCTTTTCCACGTCAAATACTGTTTTGGGCCGGTGGCCGCGGCTGAATTCCACGAGGAGAGTATTCTCGGCAATTTCTTTGCCAAAGGCATCCATCGCGCCTGCGATTTCTTTGTTATCCGAAGCCCAAGCGGCATATATTTTTTCGTCCAGTTTGTATTTCGCTTCTTTCCGCATGTCCTGGATCTGGCGCATAACTTCTCTGGCGTAGCTTTCTTTCAACAATTCAGATGTTATTTTTTTATCAAGGGCAAGCTCTTCTTCTTGAGCAGGATCATAGGCAACGCTTTTCACGTTAAGCTCGGCCAAAATTAAATTCTCCAGTTCCGGTTCAAACTTTTCCGGCTTTTTCAGAGTAACGCTGGCTAAGGGCTGGCGAACCTTGATATTGTTTGCCTTTCTCTGGGCAAGCCCTAAAGTTACGAAGTCGCGCAGTTCTCTCATCTGGCTCTCCAGCGCCGGGTTTATGAGCTTCTTTTTGGGCTTGGGCCAATCTTCCAGATGAACCGATTCTTTTCGGTTGTTTACCTTCTTATAGACGTGCTCGGCAAGAAAAGGCGTGAATGGCGCCAACATTTTGCTAAGTTCCGACAACAGATGGCGGAAGAGGTCTAAACTCTTGCTCAAATCCGCAGGACTTCTTGGCCTCTGAAAACGTTCCCGCGAACGGCGAAGCCACCAATTTGACAGATCTTCCACGGCAAAACCCTCCAGTGCCCGGCTGGCGGCATTTAGGTCATAAACGTCCAAATATCCAGCCACCGTCCGCGCAAGATTATTTATTCTGGAAAGAATCCATTTGTCCAGCGCGTTCTTGGCTTCGCCCTTTGGCTCTTTGGTGCTCGGCTTGCCCTGAGCTTGCCGAATGGGCTTGTCGTATAGCTCTAGAAACCTTAGGGAGTTCAGAAGGGTCATAACAAAGCCCTGCTTCTTCTTTCCAACATCGTCAATGGAAAAGAGTTTGGGATCGGCGGGGTTATTTACGACGCAGAAATACCATCTGGCGGCATCTACTCCGAATTTTTCAATCACATTCCAGGGATTAACGATGTTGCCAAGGGACTTTGACATCTTTTTCCCTTTTTCATCCAAAACATGGCTGTAAGACAAAACATTTTTATAAGGCGCGCCTTTTTTCAGCAAGGTGGAAATCGCCAAAAGAGTGTAAAACCAGCCCCTCGTCTGGTCAATTCCTTCCGCAATAAAGTCAGCCGGGAAATTATCTTTAAAAATTTTTTCATTTTCAGGATAGTGCCATTGAGCAAACGGCATCGCGCCGGAATCAAACCAGACATCGGCAACTTCTTTTACCCGCGTCATTTTCCCCCGGCATTTGTCGCACAGCAAAAATATATCGTCAACATAAGGCCTATGGATATTTGTCTCTCCGGTCTCATCATATGGATAATTCTTGAAATCGGTCTGCCGCAACTCGCCTCTTTCTATGTAAAGGGCGGCTCTTCTGGCAATGGCTTCTTCCTCCGAAAGATTTTTCGTCAAACTGTATAATAGCCACAACGGGTCGCCGTGGCCTACCAGCAGGATTTTCTTGCCTTCATGCTTTTCGTCTATTTCTTTGATGACCGAAAACGTCCTGGTTCTGACATCGCGCCAGCTTTCTCCGCCATTGAATCTATAATCAAAGGCAAGTTTTCCGTCCACAGGCAAACAAGCGGAACGGGGTTTGCCTTCGCAAGTAAGGCCTTTGTCTATCTCCTTTAATCTGTCGTCTATTTTGACGTCCAGACCCAATTTCTTGGCCACAATTTCCGCCGTATGCTTGGTTCTCAAAAACGGGGAAGAGAAAATCAGATCCAGTCCACCGCCTTCCTTAATTTTTTCTGCGACTCCTTCAATCTGCTTAACCCCCTCCGGAGTCAGGTCGTATTTATCAAGGGCAAGCTGAGAAGCAATAAGCGGCTCGCCGTTCTCGTCATGGCTTTGCGCTCTCGCGCCATGCCTTAAAAGAAAGTAGGTATTTTTTGCGCGGTACCGGTATTTCTCCAGTTCCTCAAGAGAACCGACGACCTTATAATTGCCGCATCCGCCAGCTGGCGGATCGCATTGCCACACCGGCAGAGGCGTGCCCCAAAATCTTTCCCGCGAGAAGGCCCAATCCTTAACTTCGTTCAGAAACTCCCCGAACCGTCCATGTTTCAGGTGTTCCGGTATCCAATTTATTTTCTCGTTGTTTTTCAAAAGCTGTTTCCTCAATTTGGACATCGCCACAAACCAGGAATCCCTCGCGTAATATAAAAGCGGCTCCTTGCACCGCCAACAGAAAGGATAATCGTGTTCATAGCGTTCCGAAGCCAAAAGATTGCCGTCCTTTTTCAAATGCTCAAGTATTATTCTCTCGGCTTCCTCCGATTTAACATACTTGCCGTCCAGTTCTTTGCTTACTCCGATAAAATTCCCCGCCTCATCAACGGTATGTATTTTCGGCAGCCCCACTTTTATTCCCAGATTATAGTCGTCTTCCCCATACATCACTGCCGTATGGACGACGCCAGTCCCGTCATCGGCGGTAACAAAATCTACAGGGTAAACTTTATAGGACTTGTCCGATTTCAGCGCCGGAATTTCAAAGAGCGGCTCGTATTCCATCTCAAGCAACTGCCGCATCGGCACTTCTGTCGGGTCGGCCTTCACTTCGTAGCCGTTTTTTTCAAGCAATTCTTTAACTTTTTCCAATCTTTGCTCCGCCAGAATGTAAAATTTGCGCGTCCCGTACAAAGTAGAGGCACGCTGCGAGCCCTCGCGACTTCGTTCGGGATGCACTCCCCCCTTCGCAGTGCTATACGCTTCAATTTTCACATACTTCAGCGATTGATTAACTGCCAAAGCCACATTTCCCGGCAGAGTCCACGGCGTCGTCGTCCACGACAATATAAAAGAATTATCTCCTTTGACTTTGAATTTCAAATACACCGAGTTCTCGGTTATTTTTTCGTATCCCTGCGCGACCTCATGGCTTGAGAGAGCGGTGCCGCAACGAGGACACCAGTGCAAGACCTTGTGTCCTTTATAGAAAAGGCCGGCATCGTCTATCTGTTTTATAATCCACCAAAGCGTTTCTATATACTTTGAATCGTAAGTGATGTAGGGATTATCCATATCAAGCCAGAAACCGATTCTTTCCGTAAACTTTTCCCATTCATCCTTGTATTTCCAAACGCTCTTTTTCGCCTTTGCGTTGAATTTGGCTATCCCGTATTTTTCTATTTCCTTTTTGTTTTTCAGCCCGAGCTCCTTCTCTACCTCTATTTCCACCGGCAGTCCGTGCGTATCCCAACCGGCTTTGCGGGTAACCAGATAGCCACGCATTGTTTTATAACGGACGAACAGATCCTTAAGAACCCGCCCCATAAAATGGTGCATCCCCGGCATTCCGTTTGCCGTCGGCGGCCCTTCAAAAAAAACAAAACGCCGAGAGTGAGCGCGGTTTTCCAAAGTTTTCTCAAAAATTTTCCTGTCCTTCCAAAACTTAAGGATTTTCTCTTCTAACCTGGGAAGGTCAAAACCAGCTGCCATATAAGCTAAAGCATAACAAAATATGCGCCGAATCCACAAATCTGCCTACCTTGTATAATTCGTGCTTTAAGTTTAAGATAAGAAAAGAGATCCTTAATAAGGGGGTGGCGAATGGCCGAAGAGCGGCGAATGACACAAAAAGAAAGGAGGATTGCCATGCGACTCATTTTGGTTAGACCCGCCCCTATAAACGAACAAGAAAGGGCTATTTCTCTTGAATGGCAAATCAAAGAATTCCGCCTCGCGGTTGGGCGGGGGATGATGACACCTGAAGTCAAGAAGTCGATAGCGGAGGAATTGCTGAATAAACTGCGAGAAGATTACGGGACCAACCGAACCATCTCGCCCCAGGTGAGTCTCGGATTCCGGAAATATCTCCGATTTGTCCTCAAGCTGGCCCGAGAAGCTATCGAGCGCCGGCAGAATCACCACTGGCGCTAGGTTCAACTGATTTTGCCTAGCACTTAGCATAATGCCGCCCAGTTGCGGCTTTTTTATCTTTTTATCTAACGACCGACCTCGCTCTCCCGGAGAGTGAGGTCGGTAGAAGAAATTTAATTTAAAGAATTAGATTTTTTCTAGGACTTTAATGCCTAAGAGGCCAAGACCGGTTTTGAGAATGGCCGCCGCGGTTTCAACCAAAGCGAGGCGCGCGGCGCGGCGGGGAGTGTTTTCGTCTTTAATAACCGGCACAGTCTCGTAAAACCGGTTAGCCAAATTAGCCAGCTTGTAAAGATAAAGGGCAAGATGATTAGGCAGGTTGGTTCCCCCGACTTTTTCCAAAACATCTGGGAAATCCAGAAAGTGTTTGATTATAGCCAGCTCCGGTTTTTCCCCCAAATTATCAAAACCTGGCTTTGATAATTTAAGGCCCCACCCCCCCACTTGGAAGTTGAGCTTCCAAGTGGGGGATTTTCGGAGGATACTCATTAGCCGCGCGTAGGTATATTGGAGATACGGTCCGCTATCGCCGGTAAAGTCAAGCATCCTCTGCCAGTCAAAAACGATATCCGAATTCCGATGCTCCTTCAGGTCTTGATATTTCAAAGCGCCAATAGCCACAACTTGAGCTATCTCTTCTTTTTCTTCTTCGGAAAGCAAAGTCTGCCGCTCGGCGGATTTCTTCTCAACTACATCACGAGCCAATTTAACGGCTTTATTCACAACCTCTTCCAAGGTAACCGCGTTGCCCTCGCGCGTGGAAAGCTTCTTCTTGTCCCCGCCCAGAACCAAACCGAATTTGATATGCTCAAGTTTTGCCGAATTAAGCCCCAGCATTTCTGCAATCGCAAATAATTGCTGGAAATGCAATGTCTGCTGGTTGGCCACGACATAGAGGATTTTTTCCGGCTTGTATTTTTTTATTCTGTCTTTAAGAAGAGCGATGTCGCGGGTAATGTATAAACTGGCCCCGTCAGATTTTTGGATTAAAGCCGGCGGTAAATCAAATCTGTCCAGTTTCACTATAACCGAACCCCCCTCCCCTATTTCAGCAACGCCCTTATTCTTCAAGTCGGCGATTGTTGGCGCCAAATCTTTTTCGTAATCACTCTCGCCTATCTGCGTATCAAACTCCACGCCGAGCAAGTCATACATCTTTTCAAATTCTTTCAGCGACTCTTCTTTGAACCATTCCCACAATTTCCTGTTTTCTTTGTCGCCCTCTTCAAGTTTTTGAAATTCCTCCTGACCGACTTTTTCAAGCTCGGCCCGCCGGCTGTCGGATTCTTTCAACTCCTCGTGAAATTTTACATAAAGTTCCTCAAGGGTCTTTATCGGATCTTTCTCAACTTCACTCTTATCGCCCCAGAGCTTATACGCGGCGATGAGCTTCCCGAATTGCGTTCCCCAGTCGCCGAGATAATTCCAGCGTACGACTTTATATCCAAGTGTTTTATAAACATTCGCCAGGGCGTCGCCGATAATGGTTGAGCGCAAATGGCCGACATGCATCGGTTTAGCGATATTAGGAGCGCAATAGTCAATGATTATTTTTTTGCCGCCGCCTGTTTTAGACTTGCCGTATGATTCCCGGTTTTTATATATCCTGGCCAGTTCTTCTTTCAAAAAATCTTCGGCAAGGAAAAAATTTATATATCCGCCGGCAACTTCAATTTTTACAATTTCCGGCAGTTTCTTGCTGTTCAATTTTTCGGCAAGTAAACTGGCGACTTCATTCGGACTGGCACCGAGCATCTTGCTCAACGCAAAAGCAACGCTTACGGCATAATCACCAAATTCGTTCTGTGGCCTTTCAACTTCAATCAAAATCTCCGAGGACGCTATCTTTGCCCCCCAAAGCTCGTCTATTGTTTCTTTGACTATTTTGCTTATTTTATCTTTTATCATCTCGCGAATCTTTCTTACTAAATCCTATCACAAACCGCCAAAATCCAAAATAAAACCGCGTATTTGCGGTTTCGTCAGGAATTCAACGGAACCCCAAACGGAATTGTAGTCAGTATCTCGTCTATCAGGCCGAACTGGCCAAATTTTAAGGCAGATTCGGCATAATATCAACGCCGCGCAGATAATATTCGTTATGGACCGCGGATTTTTCAACGTCTATACCCTCTGCGCTTACAATTTTATCGCGGAGAAAATGAGCCATCACATCCAAACAGGTCAGCATACTTTTCTTTTTGAGCAAATCGGCAAAACCAAAATGAGTACTGGTTCTGTCAATTCTGATATTAATGTCGTCATCGGGGGTCACCCAAAAATTTTTCAAAGATCAACTCAACTTCAAGTGGTGCATACTTCAAAGATTCCCTGGCGAGCAAATGCTCTGCCAAATGCGGTAAGCCGACACTCCCCGGCGGGGCGTTGTGTTTGTAGGGGCCGGCCCCGCACCTTTTCTGAAAAGGTGCGGGGTAAACTCCATCAACCTCTATTCCTTAACATAAAACCGCCAGAGTTTGTTTTTGTACGACCCTGCATACTCCACGCCTATCCTTTTTGAACGGCCAACCTGGCCGGGTTTAATTCGGACGCCGTAATTTTCTATCCACAACTTATTGCTTTTAATCAGGTCTTCGCCATTGAGAGTTTTGTCTATCTTTAAAAATCGGCAGAGCTTCCCGGGGCCGCCTAAATCAGTTTTCAGTTTACAGTTTACGGTTTTCAGTTTTCGGAATTTAGAATTTTCACTGTCAACTGGCCACTGTAAACTGACATCTCTAATTAGCACTGCCGCCGGATAATTCTCTTTTTCGGTAACAATGTTCAGGCAATGATACATGCCATAAATCAGATAGACATAAGCGAAACCCGGCGGACCAAACATAATTTCCGTTCTTTTCGTCCGCCCTTTTGATGCGTGGCTCGCAAGGTCATTTGGTCCACAATAGGCCTCGGTTTCCGTTATTGCCGCCCTGATAATTTTCCGCCCTATTTTCCTAACCAAAACCTTGCCAAGCAGTTCGCGGGCAACAATCAACGTAGACCTCGCAAAAAAACTTCTTGAAAGTTTGCCGGAGTTCATGCTACAATTCTAAACATGACCGACATAGAACATCAAACAATAGAAGTGGTAAAAAAGGTCGGCCCGGCGGTGGTCAGCATCGCCATTTCCAAGATCATGCCTAAGATCAGGCAGATGCCTTTTGTGCCGTTTTTCGGGCCGTTCGGATTCGGCATGCCTTTGCCGGAAGAGCCGGGGGAAATGCTTCCCGAAGAACATCCGGGAAAAGCCAAGGGGGAAAAAGTAAAAGTCGGAGGCGGCTCGGGCTTTATCGTCCATCCCGACGGTTTAGTTTTGACCAATAAGCATGTCGTTTTTGACACCGAAGCCGAATATACGGTCATCACGAGCGATGAAAAAGAGTATGCGGGGAAAGTAATCTCCCGCGACCCGATGAACGATGTCGCCGTCCTGAAAATTGATGCCAAAGGCCTGTCTGCCGTCCGGCTCGGCAATTCCAACAAAATAGAACTGGGCCAAACGGTCATCGCCATCGGCAACGCGCTCGGTCTTTTCACCAATACGGTATCAAAGGGGATAATTTCCGGCATAGGTCGCAAAATTTCGGCGTCAATGGGACAAGGGGGGCAGGTGGAAAACCTGCGCAACGTCATTCAGACGGACGTGGCCATCAATCAGGGAAATTCCGGCGGGCCGCTGATAAATCTTGACGGCGAAGTCATCGGTATCAACACGGCCATAATCTTCGGCGCTCAAAATATCGGCTTCTCTCTCCCGATTAACTGGGCCAAGGCGGACCTTGAAGATATAATAAAATTCGGCCGCATTGTCAGGCCGTTCATCGGCTTGAGATATGTGATGTTAAATAAGGAGCTGAAAGAAAAATATTCCCTGCCGGTTGATTATGGCGCGCTGGTCATAAAGGACCACATACCCGGCACAGAAGCAGTGGTCGCTGACTCCCCCGCCGACAAGGCAGGCATAAAGGAAAATGACATCGTGCTAGAAATAAACGGCGCGAAACTGACCGAAAAGAACGAGCTCGCGGACATAGTGCAAACGGCAAAGGTCGGTGACGAGATAGAGATGTCGGTTTTAAGGAAAGATAAAACGATGAAAGTAAGAACAAAACTTGAAGAAAGAAAATAAAACCCGGGTAATTAAAAAAAACAGCCCCACCTTGGCGGGGCTGTTTTTTAGCGCCTCAAATAGTGGCGGATTTTCGATTTTTTCGCTTCCAAGAACTTATGGCAAAAAATCTTGGCCTTCTCGGGATCAAAAAACTTGCAACTGAAAATCTCTATAAAAGCGCGGTTTTCAGTTTCATCAAAATGCAAAGTTATTGAAGAGGTCTCAATGAATTGAAGGGCGGAATAACCGAGGAGGTCTCCGGCGCCGAATTTCTTGATCATCGGCTCGCCAAACCTTTTCATTTTTATAAACGCACAAAGCCCAACGATAAGTTCTTTTATTTTTCTCGGCTGCCTAATATATTGCGGATTACAACCACGCAAATCCAGAGAGGCAAGTAATCCCCAACACTTGAGTTTCTTGTATTTCTCTTTTAGATTTTTTAAAACCGACCCCTTTAAATTGTTTTTCTCCAATCTCTTAAAAGCGACCTTTGGTTTACTGCCGAATATTCGACAAATTTCCTCTGTTTGCTCTTTGCTAATTCCATAATAAAGTCATTGCAAATTATTACAATAAAAATTTGTTGATAAGTCAGTATTTGCCCGAGCGCAGCGAAGCGAGCACGGAAACAAATACTGACCCCGCTCCAATTTTACCGGGATTTAAAAGGAGGATTACGAGAGAATAAAAAGCGTGAGTAGATTCTGCGAAGTGCGCGGGCCGAATAGGCCCATCCCCGGCGGGCGCAGCGCTTCGCTTGGAAGTTTCTCTGCAAAATTGGAGCTGGGGTGCTATACTGGATTTGTGCAAACCTACGCCACAAACGAGAAAGCGCATTTTGATTACCGTATTTTGGAGGCGCTGGAAGCGGGCCTGGTTTTGGCCGGACACGAGGTCAAATCAATCAAGGCCGGCAGGTGCTCAATAAAAGGCGCGTACGTTAAAATAATGAACGGCGAGGCGTGGCTTTTGGGAGCTACGGTTTCGCCCTATCAAGCGGGCAACGTCCCGCCTGATTATGACCAGCAAAGGAGCCGGAAATTGCTTTTGAAAAAGAAAGAGCTCAATTATCTGATGGGAAAATCGCAGGAGAAAGGATTGACATTGGTGCCGGTTAAGTTGTATAATAAGAGTGGGTTAGTGAAGCTTGAGGTCGGTGTCGGACAAGGGAAAAAGAAAGCCGACAAACGCGAAAAGATAATCGGGCGCGAAGCCCAAAGAAAAATAGAAAGAGCGTTAAAAGAAGGGGTTATCCGCCAAAAAATTTCTTAATTATGGTTTACTGGGTCTATATTTTAAGAAGTATAAAGGATAAAAAATTATATGTTGGTTGCACTAATAATCTTGACTCAAGGCTGAAACGTCACAGTGCTGGCTTTGTGGATGCGACAAAACATAGAAGGCCCTTAACATTGATACATTCAGAGATATTTCAAGATAGGATCATGGCATTTAATCGCGAGAGGTTTTTAAAAAGTTTATGGGGCGCAAGGGAAAAGAAAAAAATATTGAAGAATTTTTTGGCGGATAATAAATGTGCGGCTAAATCAATTCGCAAGGCGAATTGATCGCCCGAACATTTTGTTTTACAAAATGTTTTAGGGGGATGACCGGCTTCGATGGGATCTCTTTTAAAATCTGCGCAAGTAGCGGATGGGTAATCACCGCTTAAATCATTTATCCAAAATCATAATTGCCAATTACAATAGCAATTACGCTTTAGCTTACGCTTAAGGCGCGTCCTCCCGGTGATTTCTGCTAGCCGGACCAGGGCGTCAACAGCAGGATAAGGTCTTTCCGCCTTTTCAATGTTCTAGCGGCAAGGCACGAAAAACACAAAACAGATGGCAAGTTATTTTGTCCCGCTCGCACCTTGCCATTAAATAGCGGGGCTAAACTTGTAGTGCAATTTTAAATCATTTTCCAGACGGGAGTTCAACTCTCCCCATCTCCACAGACAAAAATCCGCTGACAAGGCGGATTTTTGGATGGGGAGATGAGCAAGCCAACTGCTTGGCTTGCGCGGGAGAGTTGAACGGCGGAGCATGTGGTTTGCCGCAATGGGCGGCAAACCACGCGAGCAGGTGGCTAGGCAAAATTTTCGGAAGAAAATTTTAGCCGAAGCCAACTCTCCCCATCTCCACTGTGGTAATAAAACAAAAAGCGTCTTTTAGCGGATATGTTCTTCCCTGAATTTTTCATAAAATCATTCTGATTTTATGCCGTTCGGCGCAGAGGCCTCACTAAAATTCCGATTGAAGCCAAGCAGTTGGCTTCAATGTCCCCATCTCCACAAAATAAAACAGCCGTTACGGCTGTTTTATTTTGTGGGGTGAGCAAAACAACCGCTTGTTTTGCGCGGGGGGTATCGAAGACCGCAGCGATGTCCCGCCGACAATTGGGAGGCGGGACCGCGAGGGGCGGCCTGCGAGCAGATTGTCGGAAGACAATCTGACTTGTAGGCGACTCCCCTCATCTCTACTGCTTCGCCAAGGCTTCGCAGTGCGCGGCACTTTCTGAAGTGCTGAGCACAAAGAACGCCTTGATTAAAAACTCGTGATATACGAGTTTTTAATTGCGAAGCAGTGCCCTTCGAAGCTCCGAAGGAGCGAAGTAGGGCTACTTAAATTATGTTTTACGTTTATATTCTCCAAAGCCAAAAAGATAAAAGTTATTATACGGGCACAATGTCCATATTTGTAAATGATTTCAAAAAAGACCGCCGGATTTGACAAATCTTAACTATATGATAGTATACTGACAGTTCATTACCAGTTCATTACGGGGAGGAGAGAAAATGACGGCTAAAAGCAAGAAGGTTTTATATCGGCTCTTAATGGTGAGTGGGTTGGTTCTGATTTTTTCAACCACTGGCCGGGTTGATTGGGAGGACAGAACCCCCGGGGTTAATTCGAGAGACCTTATGCCATTCTGGCAGATTGGCCTCCAGGCCGGCGGCGGGCTGGCTCTATTTTTCTTTGGCCTCTGTTTAGAAGAGGCAGCCGAGAAGACCAAAAGCGAAGAGATAGAAAAGATAACCGCCCAAATTAAAATTAATCGGGGAAAAGAGGGAGGGAAAAATCTATGCGAGTAATCACGGAGTTTGGCTTGGGGACTGTAAACGATTGGCCTGAAAATCCTGATCAGCT
>CAYHMZ010000001.1:15656-21809 GCA_964357835.1 uncultured Candidatus Saccharibacteria bacterium | reverse complement strand
AAAGAAAAATTGCGCAATGTCTTGGACGATACTTGGCTGAATGAGTTACGGTCGGAATATGCCGTGACCCTGCTCGGTTATAACGATAATTTCGCCGGCTCTCATCTGGAGAAACGCTCGCAGGCTTTTATTCAAAATCCTTCCGATAGTTTAACAGAATGGAAAAATGCCCCCGCTGATTACGGTCAGATCGGCTTGTTCGGCGAATATCTGGCCGAGCACTGGCCGCCGAAAGTTATCGCCGACACGTTAAAAACTTCTTCGGTTGGAGTGGCCAGCATAAACGACGCTTTTAGGCAAAACAGTTTTTCCGATTCTTTCCCTGACGTTTTCAGCCAATGGACTGCGGCGAATATTTTAAACGATGCTTCCGTCAACCCGAAGCTTGGCTATACCCGCGAGGGCTTAAAAACTTTTCACATCGCTCCGACCAAAACTTTCATCAATCTTGGAGATGATGTTGCTCTTGTCACATCCGACGCAGTCAAAGATTGGCAGGGCAGATGGTATGACATTTCGCAATTCGCGAACGGCGGTAAGAATGTTCTAAAGATAAATTTTTCGTCGCCTTCAGTGGCCAGTTTTTACATTTCTTATCTGATTTTTAAAAATGACGGAAGCCAGGTCTTTTCCGTGTTTAATCCTGCCATCGGTTCCAGTACCCTGTATGTTAACGGTATCGGCACAGACGTAAAAAGGGTCATTTTAGTGCCGATTAAAAAAGATAAAATTTCCGGATTCACGTCTGATGAAACCGCTGTGTCGCTTGCTTTATCGGTTGAAAGAACGGGAACAATTCCCCAAGAAGCGGCGCCCACGCCCTCGCCGACGCCCGCTCCCCCGATCGGTGCCGCAAATTTTCCTCTCCTGAATATTCCGGACGGCTCGCTTGTCAGGGCTGACGGCGATTATAAGGTCTATGTAGTCAACGGCGGCTGGCGCCGGCATATTGTCAGCTCCAAGATCTTTGATTTCTATCCGCAGTTTGGCTTTGACAAAGTAAAAATCGTTGCGCCTTCAATTTTGGCCCAATATCGGGAGAGTGGCCTTATACGCTATCAAGCCGGCACGAAAGTTTACAGCGTGGACGAATCGGGCGGTAAACACTGGCTCAACATATCCGCCAGTCAATTTTCCGATTCCGGCCGCGCCTGGGACTCAATATTTATAATAAACTCGCGAGAGTTGAACTTTTACGTAATAGGTGCTAACATCAGCGAGTAGTTGTTTAAGAAATAAGGTTGGAGGTGCCCAATGCCCAGTTTTCGAGACATTGAGGATCTCGTTAGGGAGCGAGTAGAGGAATGGGTTTTGGAGATTTTAGGACAACACAAGTGGCTCAGCTTTAAAGGTCTTTTCGGTCGTATGGCCAGGGAGTATCCTAAAGCTGACGAACAAGAAGTAAAAGAGGCGCTGGCATATTTGATTCATGATGGAAGAGTTAAACTTACCTCCCGCCGCAAATTAGTAAGAGCTAAATAACCACCGCGAACGGCGGTTTTGTTTTTTAGACCCGGGCGGGGCGACCCCAGCCCCAATTTTGCGACTTGGATGAGCGGGGCAAAATTAATTCAGATAACGGCTTAAGCGAGCAACATTTAATTTTTCTGACTCTATCTGCCGACTAGCAAATTGACGAGTTGAGCGTATATTGTTCCGTATGAAATATGCGGGTCGCGAAGCAGGAATGGATAACCGCATATTTCCAGGAACAATAGCTCAACGAGGAAAATTTGCAGGAAGGCATGATACCGGAAGAAAAATTTAAATGTTGCGAGCGACTTATCCACTTTTTTTCATTGGAAATTTTTTTTTAGTGATATAATAAAGGTGAAGTTTGAAATTTTTTTTGAGAAAATTTTTGCAGTTAAAAAATTTCTTCTGACAGTTTGGTCGACTGTCACATTAGGAGGGTGAGATAACAAATTTTAAACTCCGACTGCGAATGTCGGGATAAATGTTGTCTCATCGCTGTTCGTATACGATGCCAAAGAAAAAGAAGGGAAAAAAGAAGAAGAGAATATAGTTTCTCTCCCGATTCGTCGGGAAAAAATCCCCCTTGACGGGGGGATTTTTTTTGTTTCAAAAAGGTGCTATCATAGTGGTGATGAATCCCGAACGAAATAGCCCTATCGGGTTCGTCCCGTACGAGACAGAGGCACACTGCGGGCCCTCGCGGTCTCGTTCGGGATTCGGGATTAACAGTAAAGCATAATTTAATAGTGTGTTCCGCAGATATAATTTATGTGTATCCCGCACGAGGCAGAGACACGCTGCGTGCCCTCGCGGCCTCGTTCGGGATGTATCACTGCGCAGCAGCTATTTCGTACGGGATGAAGCTGATTTTATACGGTAAAAACCTTGATTTAACCCCCAGCATCAGGGCCTTTGTTGAAGGAAAAATCGGTTCCGTCTCCAAATTTTTAAAGCCGGCAGAGAGTAACTTGGCCGAGGCGCGGGTTGAGATTGCCAAGCCTTCAAAGCATCATCGGTCCGGCTTTGTCTATTATGCGGAAGTGAATTTAAAAATCGGCAGCCAGCTTTTCAGAGCAGTGGCCGAACATCTGGACTTGCATACTGCCGTAGACTTTGCCCGCGACGAAATTGAGAGGCAGATCAAAGAATACAAAGAAAGAAGCCGTGAAGCGCGCAGGAAACCGAAGAGCTAGAATTTAGAAAATAAAATCTGGGGCGCTACTTTATGGGGATTT
The DNA here is from genome assembly GCA_964357835.1 of uncultured Candidatus Saccharibacteria bacterium. Classification (GTDB taxonomy): domain Bacteria; phylum Patescibacteriota; class Minisyncoccia; order 2-02-FULL-40-12; family IGHO2-01-FULL-4-A; genus CAIUCV01. The sequence continues at coordinate 19,098 of CAYHMZ010000001.1, read as the reverse complement.
TTGATAAAATATTCGGCGATGCCAACAAAAGGGCGGTAGAAGATATGAAACCTCTTGTTGAAGTCATCAACGGGCTCGAATCGCAATTCGGGCGTTTTTCATTAGACGAATTGAGGGCAAAAACGCAGGAATTCAAAAAACGTCTGGCTGAAGGGGAGTCTTTAAATGATATTTTGCCGGAGGCCTTCGCCGCCGTTCGCGAGGCGTCAAAGAGGACTCTGGGCCAGAGGCATTTTGATGTTCAGTTGATCGGCGGCGTTGTTTTGCATCAAGGGAAAATCGCCGAAATGAAAACCGGGGAGGGCAAGACGCTTGTGGCAACTCTGCCCGTTTGTCTTAATGCTCTCACCGGCCGCGGCGCGCATATCGTTACTGTTAATGATTATCTTTCCCGGCGCGATACCGTGTGGATGGGGCAAATTTACCACGCTCTCGGATTAACAGTCGGTTGCCTAAACCATGAGGCCTCGTATGTTTATGACCCTTCCCACGTGAGCGAAAAAAAGGAAGAGGGGCTGGACAAAGAACGGGACACAACGGGGGCATTTAAAATTGTTCACGAATTTTTGCGGCCGGTCAGTCGGCGTGAGGCCTATGAAGCCGACATAACCTATGGGACGAACAATGAATTCGGCTTTGACTATCTTCGTGACAATATGGCTTACGATCTTAGCCAGATGGTCCAGGCAAAGGGCCACAATTTTGCGATTGTTGACGAAGTTGACTCAATTTTAATAGACGAGGCGCGTACCCCCCTTATTATTTCCGCTCCTGACGCCGATTCCACGAAACTTTACGAAACATTTTCCAAAATCGTCCCGCGCCTGAAAGAAAACGAGGACTATAACGTGGATGAAAAATTAAAAGCAGTGTCTATAACCGAAGAGGGTATAGAGAAAGTTGAAAGCATGCTTGGCCTGAAAAATATTTACGAGGAAGGCGGAACGCGCTATGTCCACCATTTGGAACAGGCGCTCAAGGCCCACATTTTGTTCCATCGCGACAAGGACTATGTCGCGAGGGACGGCGAGATTATAATCGTTGATGAGTTCACGGGACGCTTAATGCCCGGCCGGCGTTGGTCGGAAGGATTGCATCAGGCGGTTGAGGCCAAGGAAGGAGTTTATGTCCAGAAAGAATCGCGGACTTTAGCGACGATAACCTTCCAAAACTATTTCCGTTTGTATAAAAAACTTGCCGGTATGACCGGCACTGCCCAAACCTCCGCCGAGGAATTTCATAAAGTTTATGGCATTGATGTAATATCTGTTCCGACAAATAAGCAGATGATACGCATTGATTTCCCTGACAGGATTTACAAAGTGGAAGCGGGTAAATTCAGGGCACTGGTGCAAGAGATCAAAGGGCGCCACGAAAAAGGACAACCGGTACTGGTTGGCACGGTCTCTATCACCAAAAACGAGATACTATCCTCACTTTTAGAGCGGGAAGGCATACCCCATAAAGTATTGAATGCGAAAAACCACGAACAGGAGGGAGAGATCATCGCCCAAGCGGGACGAGCCGGCGCCGTAACAGTGGCAACCAATATGGCCGGCCGCGGCGTTGATATAGTCCTTGGCGGTAATCCGCCCGACCGCGCCGAAGCGCAAAAAGTCGTTAAGCTGGGCGGGCTGCATGTTATCGGCACGGAAAGGCACGAAGCAAGGCGCATTGACAATCAATTACGCGGCCGCTCCGGCCGGCAAGGTGATCCCGGCTCTTCGCAGTTTTTTGTTTCAACCGAAGACGATTTGGTCAGAGTTTTCGGCGGCGACAGATTGAAGAACCTTATGGAACGCCTTGGCGTAGGCGACGACGACGTTATTGAAAACCGGCTTGTCTCCCGGGCGATAGAACAGGCCCAGTCCAAAATAGAAGGCAATAATTTTGATATCAGAAAATACGTTTTGGAGTATGACGACGTAATGAACAAACATAGGATGGCGATTTACAAATTAAGAAGGGAAGTTTTGGACGGAGAAAACGTGAAAGAAAAAGTGACCAATTCCATTTATGAAGAAACGGAAAGAATAATCGGCGCCCATACTTCAACCGAAACGGGGGAGTGGAATATTGAGGAAATCTCCGAAAGTATGAAAGCCATGATTCCTATGGAAGAAGATCCGCGTCCGAAATTGAAGGAAATTTCCGATTCGCGGAATATCCAGCGCCTTGATGACTTTCTGAAAGAAATTGCCGACGGCGCGTATGTCCAGAGAGAAAAACAAGTGGGAGAGGAAGCTATGCGCAATCTTGAAAGAATGCTTTTTCTGCGCGTGGTTGACGAACTTTGGGTGGATCATTTAGAACAGATGGAATATCTGCGCGATTCGGTGCGTCTGCGCGCCTACGGCCAGCGCGACCCGCTGGTGGAATATAAAATTGAAGGGCAGAAAATGTTTAACCAACTTCAGGCCGCTATCGGCTCGCAAGTCGCCAGTTTGATCTTCAAAGTAAGTTTTGTTCACCCCCACACCAAACGAGAATCTGCGATAGAATCGCGGGACGAATCCTATTCTCGTTCTGGTGTGGGGGCTCAAATGCGGCAAGAAGCAACCCGCCAGGGACCGGCAACGCATGGCTCTAAAGTTGGCAGGAACGACCCCTGCCCCTGCGGAGCGAAAAAAACTGACGGCCGCCCGATTAAGTATAAGCATTGTCACGGTCGAAACGTGTAATCGCGAGTAAAGTTAAGCGGAGTCCCGCCTTTGCATGCAAAGGCGGGACGGTCAGGGAAGAAGTATAAGAAATGTCACGGGAAATAATAAAGCCGCTGGTGGATGGAAACAGAGCACCCTTCGGGATAGATGGCTCCATCCACCAGCGGCAGCCTCGACGCCCTGCTCGAGTCAGGGTTCAGGGTTGGGCCAGCTCCCTTACCGTCGAGAAAAAGAATACCAAAATCGTGCGGTTATGGCAAGAAGTATAAAAAGTGTCATGGGCAATGAGGGTATGAAATTACTTATTATTTCAGCAGTAATTGTATTTGTTAGTCAGTCCGTAAAGTTGATGCTTCATTTATTCCGCGGTGAACGCATTTCTAAGGAGTCGCTGTCGTGGGTATATATATGGACTGGCGAATTTCCAAGTACACATTCGGCGATTATTGCAGGAATGATATATGTCATTGGCAGAGAAGATGGGCTCGGACTGTTATTCGGATTCAGTATTATTATCGGAGCATTGTTTATATACGGTTTATTAGAAGACAAGAAAAGACATAAATTATTTGAGGAATATTTAAGTCAGAGCAAAGACGAAGCAATGCAGAAAATTATATCCGATAAAAGGCTATTGCAATTTAATGGTCATGAGCTTGTTGATGTCGTTGCCGGCCTGATACTTGGATTATTGGTCGCAATTTTGATGAATTTATTTGTTTTATAACCCGCATGACATTTTCTATAAATCAGAGAATTTAGGGAATGGAAAAATAAAA
>CAYHMZ010000001.1:0-15556 GCA_964357835.1 uncultured Candidatus Saccharibacteria bacterium | reverse complement strand
TAACCCGCATGACATTTTCTATAAATCAGAGAATTTAGGGAATGGAAAAATAAAAAATGGCTTAAAATAAATGAAATCCCTGCGGTTGGTTATTAAAAAAGTAGAAGTGCCATGGGGCGTAGGAAATAAAAAATGAAATTATTATATATTGCAAATCAAAGAATTCCAACCGAAAAGGCCTATGGTAGGCAAATTGCCAAAATGTGTGAATCTTTCGCTGATCTCGGCATAGAAGTTGAATTAATTGCGCCAGTTCGCAAGTCAATGCTTATTGAAGATTTATTTAGTTATTATTCCATCAAGCGTAATTTTAAATTTACTAAAATTATGTCGCCGGATTGGTACTGGCCGGGATATTTGGACAGATTGGCCTTCGGGATTAAAAATCTTATTTCGGCGCGCAGGCTTGCAAGATACGCGCTTGGTTCTTCGTACCAAGTGATTTATTCGCGCGACGAGCTGCCGGTTTATTTTTTAAGTTCACGCGGAAAACATTGCATTTATGAAGCACATAAATTTAGCAAATTATTCAACGTCATCTTTCGTTCGCAATTTAAGAAAATCGACCTCAAGATCATTGCCATTAGCCATGGCTTGGGAAACGAGTTTATTAAGGCCGGATTTAACCAGGAAAATATTTTGATTGCGCCGGATGGCGTAGACGAGGTTAAAATAAGGGAACAGGAAACAAACCCGATAAGCAAAGAAGAAGCCAGGAATCGGCTTGGTTTGCCGCTTGATCGTAAAATCCTTGTATACACCGGCAGCTTTTATAAATGGAAGGGCATATATATTTTGGCCGATGCGGCTAAAATGCTGGAGAAAGAAGCCCTGATAGTGATGGTGGGTGGTAATAACGATCTTGATCAGCGGAGATTTGAAGATTATTTAAAACGAGAAAATATAAAAAACATTAAGATCACCGGCTTCATAAAAGAGGGGAAAATTCGAGACGACTACCGTTTGGCCGCCGATGCTTTAATTTTACCGAATACCTCCAAAGAAAAAATTTCTGAAGTTTACACCTCTCCTCTGAAACTTTTTTCTTATATGGCTCTTCGCCGGCCGATTGTAGCCTCGGATTTACCTTCAATAAGAGAAGTGCTTAATGAAGAAAATGCCGTTTTGGTTAAGCCGGATAGCCCAAGAGAACTTGCGGACGGCGCAAGAAAAGTTATAGCCGATCAGCAACTTGCTCTCAGGATCAGCAATAATGCTTTTACCAATGCCCACGATTATACCTGGCAAAAAAGAGCTCAAAATATTCTTAAATTTATGTTGTAAAATACCATGGGGCTAGGAATATGGAACACATAGCAATAATGCGAAAATCTTGGGGGTTGCCTCAAAAAATTCTGAGCGGTCAGAAAAAAATTGAGTCGCGGTGGTATTCCGTGAAATACAAACCGTGGGATAGCATCAAAAAGGGGGAAACGGTTTATTTTAAAAATTCCGGCGAGCCGGTGAGAATAAGGGCGGAGGTCGGCAGGGTCATGCAATTTGCCGATTTGACCCCGAAACGAGTCGGGGAGATATTGGATGAATACGGCAAAGATGACGGCATAGAGCCGGAAAAAATTCCCGAATTTTTTGAAAGATTCAAAGACAAAAAATATTGCCTGCTCATATTCTTGAAGAATCCGACAGAAATAAACCCGTTTGATATTGATAAAACAGGATTTGGCGCAATGTCAGCGTGGATAACGATTGATAATACCTCCAAAATTAGAAAGTAATTCCCGCGATTGTTCGCTAGAGTAGAGCCTTGCCTCGGCGGAGATAAAAATGTAAGATGTGATATTCTCAAATTCTCAAGAATTTGAGAATAAGTGGTATAATTATATTTATGAGCGGAAATCGTTTTTATCCGAGACCAAAACAAAAGAACAACGGCGCCCAAGCACGCCTTCCTAAAACCGCCAAACAAATGGAGCGTCACCTGAAAGGCGTTGCCAACCATCGGCGGATTGAAATTTTGTTTCTTATTGCTCGCGAGGAGGGGATAAGCGTGGAAGGAATTTCAAACAACCTGCGGTGCAATTTCAAAACTATATCCGAACACATCCGCCGGCTTGCTCAAGCTGGTTTGATTGAGAAAAAATACGAAGGCCACTATATGAAACATAAACTCGCGCCTTACGGCCGCACTTTTATTGCTTTTTTGACTTCATTCTCAAATTCTCAAGAATTTGAGAATATAAATTATCGGGGGAATTATTATGGGAAATAAGACGTTGAGGAAAATAAATGCGGGAAATAAAACCAGAACAATTGTTTTGCGGTTCAGGATGATCAATCGCGATATTTTTAGCTAAATTAGAAACGGCAAGAAAAAAGTGGAAACAAGGGCGGCTACGGAGAAATACCAGAACATTAAAACTGGAGACACGGTAACGCTGGCATGCGGAAAGAGTAAATTTAAAAAAAATAGTGAAGCGCGCGAAATTTTTCAAGACAATAACCGCAATACTTAAAGAGTACAAAGCGAAAGAAATAAATCCGAGTTGCAAGGGAGCAAAAGAATTACAAGAAATGTATTTTTCATTCCCGGGTTATTCAGAAAAGATAAAGAAATACGGCATAGTGGCATGGAAATTGAAGTAGACCACTTTTAAACTATGGACCAACTGGAAATTTTAAAAAAGAATATCGCCAATCAGAATCTGGTGAAGCATTGCTTGGCCGTTAAGGCGATTATGGAAGAACTGGCGGAACATTTCAGCGAGAATAAGGAAAAATGGGGAACCACCGGCTTATTGCATGATATTGATTATGAGAAAACGAAAGACGACCCGTCCCGACACTCATTAGTTGGCGCGCAGATGCTTGAGGAACTCGGCTTTGATAAAGATATTTGCCAAGCGGTAAAAGTCCATAACGAAGCCCACGGGATAAAACCGGAAACACTGATGGAAAAAACCCTGTTTGTTTCTGACCCGCTGACTGGCTTGATTGTGGCGGCCACGCTGGTTCTGCCGTCCAAAAAGATCGCAGACCTGACTGCCGAGAATGTCTTGAATCGTTTTGGCGAAAAATCATTCGCCCGCGGCGCGAACCGCGAGATTATCAAAAAATGCGAGGAACTTTTGAATTTAAACTTGGCGGAATTCGTTGAGACGGGCCTAAAAGCGATGAAACAAATAGCTGGCGAATTGGACTTATAATTGGCAGCGAGGATGAACTAAAAATAAATTTTTAGTTCATCCGAGCGAACCAATTATATTGCCTATCACACTTCGTGACGGCGCCTATAATTTTATGCCAAAAATTAAAAAAACAATTTTAGAAATTACCAGAGCTCTGCGAAAATCGCGAACGCCGGTAACGATAGAATCAAAATTAAAAGTTGCCGAAATGATTTTGAACTTTATGACCAGAAAGAAAAAATTCGGCCTTTTTGTTATACTTGGCTGGCGGAATAAGTGGCAAAAATATACTGATATTTCCGATGCGGACCAGGATATTTTCAATAAGCATCATACGAATCTGTTTGCGGATAAATGTTCAAAAAGAGGGAAGCATTGGGATATTGCCATGACGCTTGATTTTGACGGAGCGATTTTGGTGAATAAGGATTGTGTGGTGATGCATTCCGGCGTGGTAATAGAGGGATTGAGGCCAAGCGTGGTTGCCGACAAATTAAATCCGGGCAATTTCCGGGACTTATCCGAACAGCTCGGTTTTAAAGGCAAGGTCCATACCCGCCATCTTTCGGCAATCACTTCCTCCTATATTTTTAACGGCACGACGGTTTTTACCGTGTCCGAGGAAACGGGGGACTTTCATATTTTTGAGGAAGGGAGGATAATTTACAGCACCAATTATGCCCGTAAAAAATAAAAAAGTTTTCCGTTGCGTGCTTCACGGCAGTTTGCGGAAGCACTATAAAGAGATAAAAAGGGTCCGCGAGCTTTTTGCCCGGACCGGTATTGAAATTTTAGCGCTGACAGAGATAAAATCGCACAGGTCGGGAGCCAGAAAGTCAGATTAAATGACGAAGCCGAGGACTATATCTGGATTTTGCCAAGCGAAGCTCTGGTCAAATTGGACATTGAGCAAAACGCCCGCCACACACTGGAACTTTACGCCAAAATGAGCAATGTTAAGTTTTAAACTCCCCAAAAACGATTCCAGATACGAGTGGACGAGCCATGTAAAGGACAAAATGGTCTATTACGGGATTTCCTCGGCTTTGGTAAAAAGGATTGTTAGATTTCCGAAGCGGAAGGAAGAAGGCGTCGCTCCCGGAACGACTGCCATAATGCAGCCGCGGGGTAGCGGAAAAACGCCCCAAGAGATATGGGTGATGTATAAGGAGATAAGTCAAAAGCCAAAAGGCAAAAGTCAAAACCAAAAAGTAATTGGACTTGTTCCCAAAATGCGAATCATTTCTGCGTGGCGGTACCCTGGCGTCAGCCCGGTGGGTAAAAAAATCCCGATTCCGGACGAAATTTTACAAGAGCTGGAAAGTATCATATAGTTAAAGTTATTAGATGTCATGAAAGTGCCATTAGTTTATTTACTCCTGCTGATTGTGATTATTGTCGCTGTTGGCGGCTATTATTTATTACAAAAAGATAAAGGAGGACTTGCCATGGATCAAAATCAACCAAGCCCAACCGCGACCGCAACTTCTTTGCCGGACGCCATCAAGGTTACAATGACTACGGCTAAAGGCGATATTGTTTTGGAGCTATATCCGAAAGCGGCTCCTAAAACAGTTGCAAATTTCGTTAAATTGGCCCAAAACAAATTTTACGATGGCACGAAATTCCACAGGGTAATAGCTGACTTTATGATTCAGGGTGGTGACCCCTTGTCCAAGACAGACGATCCGCGCGTTGGCACCGGCGGGCCGGGCTATCAATTTGAAGATGAAATTAATTTCAAATCTCTCGGCGCCCCCGATGATTTAATTGCTCAATATGAAGCACTGGGTTACAAGTACAACAATTTCCTCCAATCTTTGCCGGTTGACCCGGGCTATATCGCTATGGCTAATGCCGGTCCCAATACTAACGGTAGCCAATTCTTTATCGTGACGACTAAGCCCCAACAACACCTCTACGGCAAACACACGGTGTTTGGCAAGGTAACCAAGGGCATGGATGTGGTATTGAAAATTAAGCAAGGGGATGTATTGAAACAGGTTGTAATAAAATAAATAAATTAAGAAAACAAAAACCGCTGGGGGTTGTTGTGACGCATTTGGCAAGGCCTGCGCGTCTTCGGTCCTCATGGGACCTCTCCAGCGGTGTCGGACCGAGTGTTCTCTTGAGGAGAATCTACCTCCTCTTTGCCACCTCTTTGGGGCTCTCTCAATCTCGACACTTTAATTATACTCCTATTAAATTGATTTGTCAAGGTTATTGGGTAAGAATTTTCAAAAACCCTTATTTTGCTAGCTTTTATGCCCTATATTAAAACCTCAAAACCGCTCAAAATATCCCGCGCGAATCTGCAGTTGATGAAGGAATGCCCTCGGTGTTTTTGGCTTTACAAGCACAAAGACATCAGGCGTCCGCAGGGTTATCCTTATACTTTATCAATCGCCGTTGACCAATTGCTCAAAGCCGAGTTTGATCAATACCGGGAAAGGGGAGAGATGCACCCGTCCCTCGTTGGATACAAAGGTCTGGAGGAGGCCAAACTTTTTTCGGACCAACCACAACTCCAAAAATGGCGCAATAACTTTGAGGGCCTAAAATGCCACGACAAAGATTTAGACGCCACGCTTTTCGGCGCCGTTGACGACATGCTGGAATTTTCTGATGGTTCTCTCGCCGTCATTGACTATAAGTCATCGGGCGCGAAAGAAATCTCGGTTTACGACGATTATAAAATGCAGATGGACATCTATACTTACATTCTGGAACAGCTTGGCCTCAAAACCGCCAAAAAGGGCTACTTTGTTTTTTATCAGGTTGATAAAACACAAGGCTTTTCCGCCGAAGGCGGATCCGCCTCTGGCGGAAAGGGGAGATTGCCCTTTAGGGGAGAGATACGCGAAGTGGATACCGATTCCAGCTACGTTCACGACCTTTTCGCCCAAGCCGTTGGTCTGGCCAGAGCTGATAGTCCGCCGAAGTCCCACAGCGATTGTGAATATTGCCTCTGGGCAGGCCACCACAAGGAACTAGAGCCCGGATTTTAAGTTGTAAATTATGCCTGACAAAAAATACAAACTGACCGGCGAACATTTCTACAAGTTTTTCCAGTGCCCGCATTGGATCTGGTACGACGTTTACGGCGACCAGATCAAAAAAGGCAAGATCCCGCCCCTCATTGAGATGATCCATCAGAGCGGGCTTAAGCATGAGAAAGAAATGATCAAGTCACGGAAGTTTGAGGAAATAAAGCCGGAACTCTTCCGCGATCTGGACGAAGCATTTTTGGCAACGATGGAATTGATGAAGCAGGGGAAGAACATATACCACGGCGTTTTGATGGAAGGCGATTGGGTCGGCATCCCGGACTTACTGGAGGCCAGAGAAGGGAAGTCCGATCTGGGCGATCATTATTACGTCGTCTATGACGTTAAAAGCGGCAGGGACATCCGAGACGAATACAAATTCCAGCTTGTTTTTTACAGCCTGATTTTGGAGAGATTGCAGGGCGTTCTTCCTCGCGATGCATACATAATAAATGCCGATGGCGAGGAGCGATCATTTATGGTTGAGGATTTTCTGGAGCAGTTCCATTTGACGCGGCAGAGAATTGAGCAAATTTTGGAAGGCGAAAAACCGCCCCCGTTCCTTAAAAGCGGGTGCAAGCATTCGCCGTGGTATTCTCTTTGCGTGGAAGATACGAAGGGCTGTGACGACGTTTCGCTTATTTACCGCTTGAGCCAGAATGACCAGCGCCGGCTTTATGACAACGACATCCATACGGTAAAAGAGTTAGCGGTGGCCGATTTAGACCATCTGCGTTCACGATTGGAAGATTGGCCATTTGATAAAGTCCTGCGTATTTACAATCAGGCCCAGGCTTTGGTTTCCGGCGAGCCGAAGATCCTAAAAAAGGGTGAATTTCCACAAGTTGAGAATGAGATCTATTTTGATGTAGAATCCGACCCCACTGAAACGATTGATTATCTTCTGGGAATATTGGTGCGGCACAGCAATGGGAAGTCGGAATATAAACGTTTTCTGGCGAAAGACAAGAATGAGGAGGGAAAAAATTGGCGCGAGTTTTTGGATTTTCTGGAATCGCTGGATGATTTTGTCATTTATCACTATTCCTATTATGAAAGAGAGGTTTTTAGCCGCTTGGCGCAAAAATACGGCATATCCCGTGCGCTTGAAGATAAATTTAAAAATAACACCATAGATCTGCACTTAGCGGTGGTGGAATCAGTCGTTCTGCCCCTGTATTTTTACAGCTTAAAAGACGTTGCCCAGTATCTCGGTTTTAAATGGAGCGCGGAGGATGCGGGGGGAGCGGAGTCGGTCGTTTGGTATAACGAGTGGCTTGAAACCGGCGACCAGAAAATTATGGACAAGATCATCAAATACAACGAGGACGATGTTCAGGCGACGCTCTATGTCAAAGAATGGTTAGAAAAGCAGAAGCCGAGGGTGAGCAGAGAAAAACTGCCGGAAGAGTGATTGCGTATTCTACGTCTTGCGATGACGTTGAGATTTGTTTTTAATGATTGATGAGGGCTTGTTTTTTTTGTTCAGATATTTTATTGTTGAATTCAATGCCCTCCAAGTATATTCCATTGGTTGTTCTTGCAGTCGCGGTGTTTCTCGCGTTTTTTGTTTATCCGGTCGCTTTTGACAAGAGCGCCGATTTTTTAAATTCTAAACTCCATCTCAAGGGAGCGGGTTTTGAGATTCCCCATTTTTTCAAAGTTCCGCCATTCCGTTTTGGGCTTGATCTGCTTGGCGGCACACGTTTGGTTTATCAGGCGGACCTTTCCGGCATCGGGGGCGGGAGCGTATCTGATGCCATGGCCGGTGTTCGTGATGTGATTGAACGTCGGGTCAACCTTTTCGGCGTTACCGAGCCGCTGGTTCAAATAGAAGGGAAAGACCGTCTTGCCGTTGAACTGGCCGGGATTAAAGATGTCAACGAAGCCATCAAAGTTATCGGTTTGACGCCGTTTCTTGAATTTAAAGAACAGCGCCCGCAAGAAGAAACGGATAAAATTCTCAACGCCCAGAAAAACGGGCAACAACTGAACGAAGACCCGTATTTTAAATCAACGGGCCTAACAGGCAGGCAGCTGAAGCGCTCGCAATTGACGTTTGACCAAACGACGGGCCAGCCGCAGGTTTCTCTTGAGTTGAATGACGAGGGGGCAAAACTTTTTGCCGACATAACCAAACGCAATCTGAACAAGATCGTGGCGATATATGTTGACGGCCAGCCGATAAGCGTCCCCGTTGTCCAATCGGAGATTCCCGACGGCCGCGCCGTCATTTCCGGCAAATTTTCAGTCCAGGAAGCTAAGCTTTTGGTGAACCGCCTGAATGCCGGCGCCCTTCCGGTGCCGATAAAATTGATCTCCCAGCAGACGATCGGCGCTTCGCTGGGACAGGATTCCTTGGAAAGATCGCTCCGGGCCGGAATGTACGGCTTGTTGCTGGTGGTTCTTTTTATGATTTTATTCTATCGTCTGCCCGGCGTAATATCGGTATTAGCCCTGCTCATTTATATCGCCATCGTTCTGGCTGTTTACAAATTGCTTCCTGTAACTTTGACCATCGCCGGCATCGCGGGGTTCATACTTTCTCTTGGCATAGCCGTTGACGCCAACATTTTGATTTTTGCCCGTTTAAGGGAAGAGCTGGCAGGGGGCAGGACACTACTGCAATCCGTTCATGACGGCTTTCATCGGGCCTGGTTCCCGATCCGCGACAGCCACGTAACCACGCTTTTAGGCGCACTGGTCCTGTTTATGTTTTCCACCTCTTCCGTTAAGGGCTTTGCCCTGACATTGGGCATCGGCGTATTGACCAGTTTATTCACGGCAACCGTAGTTACCAGATTGTTTTTAAACCTGTTCGTCGGGCCAAGGACCGAAAAAGCAAAATGGCTATTTTGAAAACCCCAAACCCCAATATCCAATACCCAGTGAAATCCCAAACCCCAAATCTCAAAGATATTTTGGTCATTCGGGAATTGGGCATTCATTGGTCATTGGGGCTTGGTCATTGAGATTTATTATGCGAAGAATCTACAAAATCATGTTTTTCTTTTCGGTAGGGCTTACCGTTGCGGCCATTATTTTAACGGCGGCTTTTGGCCTGCGGTTCGGCGCGGACTTTAGGGGCGGTTCGGTTATGGAACTTGTCTTTAATGATCAAAGACCGTCGGTGGATGAACTTGATAAAGTTGTCGGCACGGTAGAGGGGGTAAGCGATGTCAGTGTCAGTCCCGCGGGAGATAACGGCGCTCTGATAAGATTGAACGATGTGGGTGAGCAGACGCACCAAAACATACTTGGCGCCATTTCCGGCAAGTTCGGAAAGATAACCGAAAATCGTTTTGATTCCATCGGCCCTACCATAGGCAACGACCTGAAAAGCAAAAGCATAAAAGCGATCATAATCTCGCTTTTAGCGATAGTGGTCTATCTTGCCATTGTTTTCAGAAAACTTTCCTCGGTTTTGTCTCCGTGGGCTTTGGGGCTGTCTGCGGTTGCGGCTTTGGTTCATGATGTTCTTGTGCCCATTGGTCTCTTTGCCTTGCTCGGCCATTATTTAAATATAGAGATAACTTCCATCTTTGTGGCCGCCGCTTTGACGATACTCGGCTATTCCATTTCCGATTCCGTGGTCGTTTTTGACAGGATAAGAGAAAACGTATTGAGGTTCGGGGCCAGGGAAGATTTCGGAGAAACCGTTCATAAGAGCGTTATGCAAACCCTGGTTCGTTCGCTGAATACGACCTTTACCGTTCTGCTATCTCTTGTCGCCATATTTTTCTTCGGCGGCGAATCAATCAAATATTTCGCCCTGGCCTTGATAGTGGGAGTTTTCAGCGGCGCCTACTCGTCAATTTTCATTGCATCGCCGATACTGGCTTGGTGGGGAAGGAGCAGGAAATAGAGGGGGTTGACCCCGCTCTTGAAAACCTCGTATTATGCTTTTCATGCACTTCGTTTATATTCTTAAAATGAACAATAGTCAGGTATACATCGGATTTACTGATAATCTTCAAAAGAGACTAGAAAAGCATAATACCGGAAACGTTTTTACAACGAGCAAGTACTTGCCTATTGCCTTAGTATACTTTGAGTGTTATTGTTCCAAAAAAGATGCCCTACAACGAGAAAAAATGCTGAAAAAATATGGTAGCACGTGGTCTCACTTAAAACGTCGCATTTCTGGTAGTCTGGAGGATTAGAGGTTTTCAAGGGCGGGGTTGATATCCTGTTATTTGACTTATTTTTGGCCTTATGCTATCTTTATACTTAGAAAATAGAATGGGGAAAATTCCAGATTCTATTTTCTAGATTCTAAGTTCTAGTTTCAAGTTTATGGTAAATTTGACTAATGCGGTCAGGGGGGTGGTCGGCCAGCTTTTGGCAGTTTTAAATGCGCGAAACCGTGATGTAATTTCACGGCGTTTTGGCTTGAAAACCGGCAGTAAGGAAACCCTTGAGTCAATAGGCCAAGGTTACGGCATAACACGGGAGAGGGTCAGGCAGATTGAGGAAGCATCTCTGAAGCAGATAAGAGAAAATTTCCGCAGCGGCGCGGACGCCAAGATCAAGCCCTTTGTCGCCCTGGCGGAGAATATTTTGGATCAAGCCGGAGGCGTGATAAGAGAGGATGGACTTTTTGCCAAGTTTTCCGGTGTCGGCAAAGAAAGCCCAGCCAATGCCGCTTTGACCTTCTTCCTTATGCTGAACGGAAAATTTAAGAGATTTGCCGAAGATAACGATTTGCGTACTTTTTGGAGTTTGTCGGATGGGCATACCGAATCGTTTAAAAAGTCGGTTTCCGCGTTTGTGGGAGCGCTGGCTAAAAACAAAGCGCCAATCGTCGAATCGGCCGTTGTTGATTTTTATGAAAAATCAGGAGCTCTGACCAAAAGCGTTTCTCCCTCAACGATCATTTCATATCTCGCGATCTCCAAAAATATTGATAAGAACGTGTTTGGACAGGTCGGTTTGACCAGCTGGCCGGACATTAAGCCCAGAGGCGTCAAAGACAAAGCATTTTTGGTGCTCAAAAAATGCGGTTCGCCAAAACATTTCCGGGAGATCACTCAAATGATAAATACCACCGGTTTCTGCGACCGCAAAGCCAATACCCAAACCGTTCACAACGAGCTTATAAAAGATAAGAGATTTGTGCTCGTGGGCCGCGGGCTGTATGGCTTGGCGGAATGGGGCCTGAAAGCCGGCACGGTTAAGGATGTTCTGGTTGATCTCATGCGTTCCGCCGGCAAGCCCCTCCTGAAGGATGAGATCTTGGCGAGCGTTTTGTCTCACAGGATGGTTAAAGAAAACACGATACTTCTGAACCTGCAGGATTCCAAAGTTTTTCAAAAGAGAGAAGACGGAACATTTACTCTCCGCGAAGCCTAAGAGCTAGTTTATAGTGAGTAGTAAGTAGTGAGTAGTTTTTTGCTCTTAAGATTGAGCAACTACCAACTACCAACTACTGACTACCAACTCTACTTCTTGTTTTCGGAAATCTTTAGTCCACTTAAAACGGCCTTTTCATTGCTGACAGGATACTGGTGGGCATATATGCCTGTTTTGCTGTTTTTGGCTACGCTTGAAGGCTGGGCAACATATGTAAGGCAAAAATATCTTCTGTCTCTCAAATGGGTCTTGCTGGAAGTAAAACCGCCGCCGGACGTGGAGAAGAGCCCGAAGATAGCCGAGAACATATTTTCCGGTTTGCACGGCGTTTATGCCAAGCCGGTTACTTGGAAAAAAAGATTTTTTTCGGGAATGGTCCAAAATTGGTTTTCTTTTGAGATCGTCGGCAACGGCGGAGAGATCAATTTTTATATTCGTACTCAAGAAGACCTGCGCAACTTGGTTGAAGCGCAGGTTTTTGCTCAATATCCGGACGCGGAGATAAAAGTCGTTGATGATTATGTTGATTCTTTGCCCCGCTATCTGCCGACTGAAGAATACGACCTTTTCGGCGCGGAGCTGATCTTTACCAAAGAAGACGCTTATCCCATAAAGACATATCCTTTTTTTGAAGAAGAGTCGGGCAAGGGCGAATTTAAAAGGACCGATCCCTTATCGCCTCTTGCTGAAGCAATGAGCGCCATTGAGCCGGGGGAGCATCTCTGGCTCCAGTTGCTGATAAGGCCAACTGGCGGCGAATGGGCAAAAGAGGCACAGCCGGTAGTAGACAAGCTTGTGGGTAAAGAACCCAAAATAGAAAGAGGCGCCCTTGGGGCGACAGTTGATTTTATAGACAGTTTGCTTCCGGGGGGCGCGGCGGCGGGCGAGAAAAAGGAAGAGAAAGAATTTTCACAAATGAGGCTTACTCCGGGCCAAAAATTCGTGCTTGAGCAGGTGGAAAACAAAGTTGCAAAACTCGCGTTCAAAGCCGGTTACAGATTTTTATACATCGCCCGCAAAGAGCTTTTTCGCCGTCATCGCGTTTCAACTGTTATCGGCATGTTCAAACAGTTATATTCAAATAACCTTAACACCTTTAAGCCGAATGGCGATACCGACACTTCCCCAAGCGGCTGGTTCCCCTGGCTTTTTCCTTCGCATAAGGGATTTTTTGTCCGCCAGCAGGAATTTAAGCGTAAATCGCGTATTTATCAGGCATATAAGAAAAGGGCTTTTGTCAGAAAGGTCGTGGTTTTGAATACGGAAGAACTGGCGACGCTTTTCCATTTACCCGGTATCGGCGTGAAGGCGCCGGCGTTTCCAAGGGTGGAGGCCAAGAAAGGCCAGCCGCCGGTAGGATTGCCTACGAGATAATAGAAAATAGAACTTAGCCATTAGAACTTAGAAAGACCTAATAACTACTGGCTGATAACTGATGGCTAATAACAACAACGACGTAGTATTGTTCGGTGAAACGAACTTTCGCAATAAGAAAGTAACTTTTGGCATTAAACTTGATGACCGCCGCCGGCACATATATATCGTCGGTAAAACCGGCATGGGCAAGTCGGAATTATTGAAAACCCTTGCCATACAGGACATACAAGCCGGCCGCGGTCTTACCTTCATTGACCCTCATGGCGACCCCGTAGAAGACCTTTTTGACCATATTCCGGAGGAGAGGATAAAAGACGTCATCTACATTAACCCGGCCGATTTAGAATATCCGATTGCGTTCAACGTTATGGAACAAGTTGACCCCGACAAGCGGCATCTGGTTGCTGACGGCGTGATGGGCGTTTTTAAAAAAATATGGGTTGACGTCTGGTCGCCGCGGATGGAATACATTTTGAACAACACTATTTTGGCATTGCTGGAAGTTCCGGATTCAACACTGCTCGGCATCAACAGGATGCTTGCCGAAAAAGATTTCCGCAATTACGTGGTCGGCCAATTGACGGACCCGGTGGTGAAAGCGTTCTGGACCCAGGAATTTGCCAAATATGCCGACAGGTTCGCTTCCGAGGCGACGGCCGCAATTCAGAATAAAGTCGGCCAGTTTGCTTCCTCAACCTTGGTCAGAAATATCATCGGCCAGCCGAAATCAACAGTAGATATGCGGGCAATAATGGATAACCAGAAAATTTTGTTGGTCAATATTTCCAAGGGTAGTATAGGAGAAGACGCATCGCGCCTCTTGGGCGCTTTGATAATAACTAAGATCCAATTGGCGGCTATGTCGCGTGTTGATACGCCCGAGCGCGAAAGAAAGGATTTTACTTTGTTCGTTGACGAATTCCAGAGTTTCGCCACGGCTTCTTTTGCGAATATAATGTCGGAAGCGCGGAAGTACCATCTAAGCTTGGTTGTCGGACATCAATACATCGCCCAGATGGATGAAAGCGTGAGAGACGCGATTTTCGGCAACGTGGGCACTATCATAGCCTTCCGAGTCGGAGCCGAAGACGCGGAAATGCTGGAAAAAGAGTTAACCCCGGAATTTTTGGCGCAGGACATCGTGAATCTTGGGATAAGAGAGGTTTATATAAAGCTGATGATAGACGGTTTGGCATCCCGAGCGTTTTCGGCAAGGACGATGGATACGCCCAAGCCCTTACCGGTCAGCAATCGCCAGAAAGTTGTTGAGTGGTCGCGAGAACATTATGCCGCCAAGCGCGAGGAGGTGGAGGGAGAAATTGCCAAATGGCATGCGCCGGCTGTTGAGGAGAGACCCGCGGTTCGGCCTGCTTCGCGGGGGGATTTTGGTGAAGGAAGACCGAGCCGGACGGCTTATCCGCCGAGACAAGAGCCGGTTAGACAACCAAGCCGAGACACTTTTTCAAGACCAGCACCAAGACCGGCGCCCAGGCCAAGAGCAGAAACACCAAGACCCATGCCGTTTTCCGAAGCTTTGAAACAGGGCCCCGTGGATTTTAAGGGTCGAAAACTCCAGTCCAAACCAGCTTCGGCTAAGCCAAAAGTTGAGGTAGACGTTGAGGGGTTGAGGAAGGTTTTGGAGGAGGCAGGGGCTGGAAAAAAATAGTAATATTTTGTCTAAATATACGGTTAAAAATAAAGACCGCAATAATGCGGTTTTACTTTTTTGATTTCACGCTTAAAATATTTCCGTCTAGGCGTTAAATATATTGACTCACGGGATCGATAGATAATAATTGCGCAAAAGTTCGGTTTAATGCTAAAAGATAACCAAGAATTTTGAAAACTTTTACAGAGAGTGGACTATGACGCCAAAATGAGTTCCGTAACCCCGAAAAAGACTTTAGGACCTGGTTTAAAGAAAAAAGGAATGATCTTAAAACTACTACAGTTATTGAAATTTTGTAGCTTTGATTTCCGTCCCCCATTTGTGTTAAAATAAACCTGTTGAGTAGCAGGTTTTGTTATCCTTTCCTAGCTTAATTGGGTCAAAGCCAACTGTCCCGATTCTATCATTGACTGATAGAATCGAGGATCCTCGGTTTTGTGGAAACAAAATCGGGACTTGGCTTTGACGAGAAATTTAGCCGAAGCTCCCGCGGAGGCATTAAAAATTTCCCCGGGAGAGTTCCAGTTTCCCGTCCGCCCATAGCTCAATTGGCAGAGCAGCTCCCTTTTTCAGCCGGAGGATGATCCGCCTTTGGCGGAAAGGAGAAGGCGTAATATATTATCAATTGCAATGACATTTGTGTATGAGTTAAAAAGTTTAAAAAATAGAAAGCGCTATATTGGAAGTGCTGATTTGGCCCCGGAAGAAAGACTAAAAAAGCACAATTATGGCTCTAATAAATTTACAAAAAGAAACAGGCCCTTCGTCTTAATCTACAAAGAGAAATATGCTGACAAAACTGAAGCAAGAAAACGAGAAAATTTTTTAAAATCCGGTGTTGGTAGAAAATATTTAGATGGCATTTTGAAAAATAGGTAAATCAATGCCCAGTCCGCCCATAGCTCAATTGGCAGAGCAGCTCCCTTTTAAGGAGAAGGTTCCAGGTTCGATTCCTGGTGGGCGGA